>JBFMDH010000015.1 GCA_040754075.1 Acidobacteriota bacterium | reverse complement strand
CATCGGCTTAGTCATAAGGCAAGGCTTCAAGTACCTGCCGGATGCGAGAAGAAAGTATAGTGCGCAACCGCTTGAAGGGCTCAAGCTCATCTTGCGGCGCTAATTCAGACTTTGTTACAGCCGTGGCAATTCCCATTAAAGTAGAGACATCCATAAAACGTCTATGGTATGATGCCGCGTGGGATTTATCGCAATCATCAAATAAAGTAAATGCCCTTACGATTGATTGGCACTTCTGAGTTGTTAGCCCCTAAGGAAAATTTTATTATTGCGAATTGAGCGAGCGCATCTCGGCTTGACGCAAACGAATCAACAGTCCTTAGGTTTTCAATCTTCGTTCAATTGCATTTGCCTGTAAGGGCACGGAGGGAAAGAGTGTGATGGGAAGCAGAATCTTATTAGCCGACGACAGCATTACGATTCAAAAGGTCGTCAATCTAACCTTTCAAGATGAAGGGATAGAGGTGGTCTCGGTCAGCAATGGCGATATGGCGGAACGGCGTTTAAAAGAGGTTCATCCAGACCTCGTTCTGGCGGACATTTTCATGCCCGGTAAAAACGGTTATGAACTATGCGAAACCATTAAACAAGACCCCGAACTTAATTCCGTTCCGGTGGTTTTGCTGGTCGGCGCTTTTGAGCCGTTTAACGAAGCCGAAGCGCGGCGTGTGCATGCCGATGCACACCTCACCAAACCGTTTGAATCCCGCGTGCTGGTTGAAACCGTCAAATCCTTGATTGACAAACATCCGAAAGCCGCTTCATCGGTCAACCACACCCAACCGGTAACGCCTCAGGCATCGCCATATCAAACCAAACCGGAAATGAATGCCTTTCCCCCTCAGCCAAGCATTCCGGTTCCGCCGTTCAATCTGGATACGGCATTAATGGGCGACCCTTTTCCACCGGCGTTGACGCATCAGGAAGTTCCGCCGCTCGCGCCGCAACCGCTGCCACAGGAAGCGACCTTTACGCCGACCGCCGTCACCAATTTCACCGAAGCCGCGCCGTTGACCGAGGCTTTTCCGCCGGTATTCGTGAATGAACCGATGCAGGAACAGCCGGAATTTTCTCTGACCGCGCCATCACAACCGGCGCAGTGGGAAACCACGAATCAAGCGGAAACCACGTTTCAGATTGATGAGCCTATCAATCTCGACCCGATGCTTTCAACGTTCGCCGAGCAACAGAACTCGGTTGATTCGACGCTTGTGCTTGGCAGCTATATGCCTGAAACCGCAAACATCAATCCAGACACCAACCCGCTTGATGACCGTTCAGCCGATTTCGAGCCGGTTGAAGCTCCGCAACCATCTGCTGCAAACGGCGGGTTTGATTTTGAGGTTGAATATCCACAACCATCGACATCCATTGCCGACACATTCGTTACCGAACCGCTTAACCAGCCGGTTGCGGTTGCCGAATCGAAATTCACCACCAATGAATTGGAACCCACTCCGGTTGAATCTGACGGGCTTCATCACCAAGCCGCAACCCTGCCCGAACCGACATTCACCACCGAAAACGATTTATCTGCGGTTGCGGCGAATTCAGAACTTCTCGCTACGGATGAACCACTCGGCGATATTCTGGATAATCCCCTGCCGGTGGATGCGACACTCAGTGCGTCCTCGCCACTGGAACTCGAAGATGCCTATGTTGAAACGGCATCAGCGCAGATGGATGCGACACCCGAACCGCAAACCGTTCCCGCACCGGTTACTGAAATTGAACTCGGTAATACTCAGGCTACACCGATAGAAATGACGGTTGATGCCGATTCCGTTCAACCTTCGGTTGAGCCAACCACGAAGACGATGCCGGCATTCAATGAATTCAATTTTACAACTCAGGAACCGGAAACTTTTGAATCCGCACCGGCAGCAGGCGAGCCGATTGCAACTGCGGATGCCCTGCAAGATTCGCCAGTGACCACAGCTTATGAAATCGTTCAACCAGCGGACGCGCCGGTTGCTGAATTGCCGCCGCAGGTATTTCAATCCGCAACCGAAGCGGCGGTAGCAGAGAATCATTTGACCGAGACCCCTTCATCCTTTAACGGGCTTGATCAAGCGGTCACCGAACCGGTTGCGATGATGACCGATTTCACGCCGGTCAATCTGGAAACCGCCGCCCCGCTGCAACCGGTAGTAGAAGCGGTCGCGCCGGTCGCAGCGCCCAAAGAAACTCATGTGGTAAATCAGGATGCACCCCAGGCTTTAGCTATTCAGCAAGATTCCGTTCAGGAACTCCCTTCTTCAACCTCACCGAAAGAAGTAACTCATCAAGGAGGAGCAATGTCACAAGAACTGATTGATGAAATTGTCCGTCGCGTCGTCGCTCAATTGAGCGACCGTGTGGTACGCGAAATCGCGTGGGAAGTCGTGCCCGATTGTGTTGAACGCGTCGTCAGTAATTTGACTAAAGAAGGTTTGACCAGCAAATTGGCTAACTAGAGCCGGGCGCTACAAATTATTAAACCGCTTTAGCATAAAAAAAGATGAAGCAAGAATCGCTGGTTCTTGCTTCATCTTTTTTATTTGCAGGGCAATGATTTTTTGTAGAGAAAATCATTGCGCGCTTTTTGCAAATTTTTTATCGGGGGTGAACTCGAAGATGGTTCGCCTCATCTTGAGGTGCAAGCCCATTGCACAATCCGGCAACCGCCGCCGCGTTTACGGCATTCTGCAAGCGCCTTGCCTTCGGCTTCACTTCTTGAAGCGCCAATTGCCCAGCCATATCCTTTGTCGCCTTTTGCCAATGCGCCGCACCCATTGACGAACCAGACGACTGCCTGACAATCGCGCACCCCGCATCTTTCAACCGCCGAATTGATAGCCTGCGCTTCGGTTGCATAGTCGTATGAATAGCCGATTCTTCCTGATGATTTTGAATAAGCAATCGCTCCCCAGTTGTTGCGCCTGCTGCTATGCAAACCGCCGCTTGCCAGAACAACCGATACCCACCACAAAGCCAGAAATACCGCCAAGAGAATTTTTTTCACTTTCACGCTCCCAAAGTTTTGATGCACTGCCGAACTGATTTTTTTCAGTCGGGCGATTGTACCCGATTCATTCAAACTTTTCGCCTCTAATTTTTATCGCACAGGTTTCAAGAGGTTCACATACATTCACCTATCGCTTTTATCAATGAAAATAATTTATCCCCGGATTAAACGGATTGGGCGGATTACTTTGTACGTCTCATCTCTTCAATCCCAAGCGCAAGGTTGACCATCGCTCATTCATCCTTTTTAATTTGAGGTTTAATCATTAAATCACTTTACAGAGAGAATATACTTAAACCATATGATTGAAATTCCGAAAGCTTACGAACCGCATAGCGTTGAACAGAAGTGGTATCCCATCTGGAAAGATAAAGGCTATTTCAAGCCGACGGGCGACGGCAAAACCTACACCATCACCATCCCGCCGCCTAATGTCACGGGATCGCTGCACATCGGGCACGCGCTCTGTTACACGATTCACGACACCTTGATTCGCTGGAAACGCATGCAGGGGTTTAAAACCCTTTGTCTGCCGGGCACCGACCACGCAGGCATCGCCACGCAAAATGTGGTTGAAAGAAAAATCAAAAACGAACAGCACAAATCACGTCACGATTTGGGTCGTGAAAAACTGGTCGAACAAATCTGGGACTGGGTCAACGAATACGGCAATGTCATCATCGAGCAGATGTACAGGCTCGGTTGTTCATTCGATTGGAGCCGTTTGCGCTTCACGCTGGATGACGCTTATGTTGACGCGGTGTTGGAATGTTTCGTTGACTGGTGGAACAAAGGCTACATCTATCGCGGCAACCGCATCACCAACTGGTGCCCGCGATGTATGACCGCTATCTCCGACATCGAAATTGACCGTCAAGACCGCAAAGGTCATCTCTATCACTTGCGTTACCCTTATAAAGACGGCTCTGGGTTCGTCGTGGTCGCCACCACCCGCCCCGAAACCATGCTTGGCGATACAGGCGTTGCGGTAAACCCCAAAGACGAACGCTACGCGGAGCATATCGGCAAAACCCTTATCCTGCCGCTTGTCGGGCGCGAAATTCCTTTGGTCGCCGATGAGTTTGTGGAAAAAGAATTCGGCACCGGCGCAGTGAAAGTCACGCCCGCGCACGACGCCAACGACTACGAGTGCGGATTGCGCCACAATCTCGCGCAGGTTGTGGTGATTGATGAACACGCGAAGATGACCGCAGATGCAGGCGCGGCTTACGCAGGGCTTGACCGTTTCGAGGCGCGCAAAAAAGTCGTGGCTGACCTCGAAGCCCAAGGCTTGGTCGAAAAAATCGAAGATTACACGGTGCCCACGGCGCTTTGCGACCGCTGTAAAACGGTCATCGAACCGCGTCTTTCCGAGCAGTGGTATGTGAAGATGAAAGAACTCGCGCAACCGGCAATCGATTGCGTAAAAGATGGACGTGTGCGTTTTGTGCCTGAACGCTATACGCGCATTTATCTCAACTGGATGGAAAACATCAAAGACTGGTGCATCTCGCGGCAGTTGTGGTGGGGGCATCGCATACCGGTCTGGTACACCGAAGACGGCGAACAATTTGCCGCTAAAAACGAAGCCGAAGCCCGCGAGAAAGCCGGTGGCAAAGCGGTGCGGCAAGATGAAGACGTACTCGACACCTGGTTTTCATCTGCGCTCTGGCCCCATGCGACGCTCGGTTGGCCCGATAAAACCGCCCCTGACCTGAAAGAGTTTTACCCGACCGATGTGTTGATTACGGCGCAGGAGATTCTTTACCTGTGGGTGGCGCGAATGATAATGACCGGGCTTTATTTTGAGCAGCAGATTCCCTTTCAAGACGTTTACATTTACGCGACCGTGCTCGACCACAAAGGCGAACGCATGAGCAAAAACAAAGGCAACGGCGTTGACCCGCTCGAAGTGATTGAACTCTACGGCGCGGATGCTTTGCGTTTTGCTTTGCTGGCGCGTTGCGCCAAAGGTCAGGATATACGCTTTGCGCCGCTTGAACGCGACAAAGAAACCGATAAACCCGTGCGCCATAAACAGGTCGAAGAGGCGCGCAATTTCGCCAATAAAATCTGGAACGCCTCGCGTTTCGTGATGATGAATCTCGGTTCGGGCGCGGGCATCGAAGCCAAATGGATTGCCTCCGATGGGTTGGCTGACCGCTGGATTCTTGACCGTTTGAATGAAACGACTAAAGAAGTGACCGCCGCGCTCGATGATTATCGAATGAATGATGCGGCGCAAACGCTTTATCGTTTCTTCTGGGATGATTTCTGCGATTGGTACATCGAACTCTCGAAGTCGGCAGTCACCTCGCAAGAAGACACCGACGAAGTGCGCGCCGCGCGTTGTCGCATTGTTTATATTCTCGAAAAGAGTTTGCGATTACTGCATCCGTTGATGCCGTTTGTCACCGAAGAAATCTGGCAGCGTCTGCCGCACGAAGGCGAGTCGGTTTCCATCAGCAGTTTCCCGACTGCTGACGCCGCGCACGAAGATGAGGAAGCGCGCGCGCGCATGGGTGTGTTAATCGGCGTGATTAGCAAGTTGCGTAATATTCGTTCGGAGGTCAATATTGCGGCTTCCGCGAAAATCAATGTAACGTTGGCGACCGCAGACGCTGTGACCAAACAGTTAATCAATGGCAACGCTGAAAACATCAAGCGTCTGGTTCGCATTGAAGAATTGACCATTGCCGATGCTTTGCCGGAGATAAAAAATTCGGCGCGGGGGATTGTCGCAAATGTCGATTTGCTCGTTCCGCTCGAAGGTTTGATTGACGTCGAAAAAGAGAAAGACCGCATCAACAAAGAGATTGCCAAACGTGAGAAGGAACTTGGCGGACTGGCAGGTCGTTTAAACAATCCGTCGTTTGTTGAACGCGCCGCCGCCGATGTTGTCCAACAGGCACGCGACCGGCAAGCGGAACTTACGGACGAAATCGAAAAATTACAGGCGAGTTTGAAAAATTTCAGTTAAACATAACGACAACCAATGTCCAGAGATGGAATTGAAAGATGTTTAAAAGCCCCGAAGGGACAATGGCATTAAGTTAAGACTGGGAGCGCGGACATCCACGTCCGCTCCGGTTACTACCGAGACTTGCGGACGTGGACGTCTGCGCTCCCAGTAAGAGATTTTCTTTAACTTAATGCCATTGCCTTTCGGGGTTGAGCGAATTCAGAACTAAATAGTTTCAAACAACTCACTAGACTGACAAAACTCGCTGGACTGGCAAGACTCGCCGGACTCGCTAGACTAGAAAATATGCAACTCGACCAATCAATCATCTACGCTTACGTTTCCGATTTTTTAAAAGAAGACTTGGGGCGCGGCGACATCACTTCGCAAGCCACCGTGCGCGGCGGCACACGCGGGCGCGGAAAGTTTTTAGCCAAACAGGATTTGGTGCTTTGCGGCATCGAACTCGCCGAAGCCGTATTCATCGCGCTCGACCCGGACATTCGCCTGGAATCATTTGCTTTTGATGGCGACACGATTAACAAAGGCACGGTCTTTGCGCAGGTCGAAGGCTTGGCGACCACGCTGCTTGCGGGCGAACGCACGGCACTCAATCTACTGCAACGCTTATCGGGCATTGCAACCTTGACACGCGCTTTTGTTGAAAAAATCGCCGGCACCAGAGCCAGAGTCGCCGATACGCGAAAGACCACGCCGGGGCTTCGTCTGCTTGAAAAATACGCGGTGAGCGTCGGCGGCGGCACTAATCATCGTTTCGGATTGGACGATGGCGTGTTAATCAAAGATAATCACATCGCGCTTGCCGGAGGTGTTCGTCGGGCAATTGAATACGCCAGAGAGACGGCGCATCATTTGCTCAAAATCGAAGTCGAAATTGCTCACCAAACGCAACTCGCGGAGGCGCTCGCGGCACGAGCCGATGTCATCATGCTCGACAACATGAACCCGGATGAATTGCGTGAATGTGTGAAGATGATTCGCGATGCCGCGCCCAATGTTTTGATCGAAGCTTCAGGCGGCGTCAATTTGAACACCGTGCGCGAGATTGCCGAAACCGGCGTGGATTTAATTTCGGTTGGCGCGATGACCCATTCGGCAACCGCGATGGACATCAGTTTAAAAATCGCGCCAATATAAATTTTTGTTTATAGTCCGAGGAAAAAAATCAGGAGAGAAAGTTTTTAACCATGATTAATGGAACCGAAAGACTGCGTTTCGACCATGTAAAGGTTACAGATGAAACGGACAGCGAGTGCCTGATTGAAGTCGGTCTCACCTTTACCAGTCGCGCCATTCAAAAGACCGGCAACAGCAGCAAAGAGGCGATGCAGCAGTTGAAAGTCGTCGCCAGCCTCACGCTCGATGCCGTCAAGGAGGCTGTTGAAAATCGCTTCAATTGCCGCCTCGGCGATTTAGACCACGTTCACGCGCTCGGCAAAAATCTCATCGCCTTACTGGTCGATATTGATTTCGAGAACAAACAGGTGCAGGTCTTCGGCAGTTGTCCGATTACCACCAACGAACTGGATGCCACCGCAAAAGCGGCGCTCAATGCCACCAATCGTTTCGTCGAACTGGCAATGCGAAAATAACTTTCCGGCATGACAACCGAAGTTCCATCCCCTGTAAATATCTCCACGCGCCCGGATCATGAAAAGATTTTAGGCGCAACCACCCTTCATTTTGACACCCTCGATTCGACCAACACCGAGGCGCGCAAACTCGCAAACCAAGGCGCAGCCGAAGGGGTTTGCGTGGTCGCCCGCGAACAGACTGCCGGTAGAGGTCGCCTGGGGCGCAACTGGAATTCACCGGCAGGCGCAGGGCTTTACCTGTCAATCATCCTCAGACCCAACGCATCGCCGGCGCGCGCCGCGTTTATCACGCTCGCCGCCGCCATCGCGGTCGCCGAAACCTTGATACAGGATTTTCACACTCCAGCCGACATCAAATATCCGAATGACATTCTGGTAAACGGCAAAAAAATCTGCGGCATATTGGTCGAATCGTCCATCACCGAAAATAAATTGGAATATGCCATTCTCGGCATCGGCGTAAACATCGCGCAACCGGATTTTCCCGATGAATTAAAAACCATCGCCACATCGCTTCGCATCGAAGCGAACCTCGGCATCACGCCCGACGAGTTTCTTGAACCGTTACTCGTAAAATTAAATCACTGGTACATAGAGGCGCTCGCCAACCCAGCGGCAATCATCGAAGGTTGGCAAACACTTTCAAGTTACGCGCGCGACGCGAAAATCCGCGTCATCTCAAACGATTCGATAATCGAAGGCACGACGCGCGGTTTAACCGCTAGCGGCGCATTACTCGTCGAACTTGACGATGGTCAAATACGCGAGATCGTTTCAGGCGACATCACAATAAGAAGTCTGGAGTCTGGAGTCTGAAGTCTGGAGTCGAAAACGATGAACGATGAAGTAGGAACGATGAACAATAGAGCGTTAGTAATACATACTCTGAACCTCTATTGTTCATCGTTCATCGTACCTACTTCATACTTTCTTACAGACTCCAGACTCTCGACTCATGAGGATTTATGTTACTGGTTCTTGATGTAGGAAATTCCAATACCACACTTGGTTTGTATGACGGCAACACGTTGGCGCAAAGCTGGCGACTCACCAGCGAACGTCAACGCACAGTCGATGAATACGGCATGATGTGCCGGTCGCTTCTGCACCTTTGCGATTTGCCTTCGACAACCATCACCGACATGGCGATTTCATCGGTGGTGCCGCCGCTTGATTTCACGCTGTTCAAGATGGCGGAAAAGTTTTTCAATTTGAAGCCGCTGTTTGTCAACACGGCGAATGCCGGAATGCCGGTGTTGATTGATAACCCATCGGAAGCCGGTTCGGATAGAATCGTCAACGCCGTAGCCGCTTATGAAAAATACGGTGGTCCCTGCATTATCGTTGATTTCGGCACAGGGACGAATTTCGATGTGGTGTCCGGGCAGGGCGAATTCATCGGCGGCGTCATCTGTCCCGGCATACAGATTTCGGCAGACGCGCTCTTTCAACGCGCCGCGCGACTTTATCGTGTAGACATTCGCCATCCCGAAAAAGTCATCGGCACCAGCACGACTGCGTGTTTGCAATCGGGATTGTATTTCGGCAGCATCGGTCTGGTTGACGGCATCCTTGAGCGAATGATTGATGAACTCGGCGAAAAGCCGCATATCCTGGCGACCGGCGGCTTGGCATCGTTAATCGGCAAAGGCTCACGTTTGATTGAAACCATCGATCAGGATTTAACTCTCGAAGGCTTGCGAATGATTTACCAGCGCAATCAATCAGCGGAGTAGTGAAACTACTATGAATCAAGATCAAATTAGTTAGGGTGAATTTTTCATCGGATGGGTGCCGCCAAAAGCTATATTCGATGGCAACGTATCTGATCTCATTGAAATTGCAGATGCCTCAAAAGACCGTATTTTAGGTAACAGAGTGCTCACAAATAAAACTGTGGCGGTTTGTTTTATTGGATTAGCCTCCTACTTTGAAGCTTTCTGCAAACATCAATTTGCTGCAGCCATAAATATATGTCCTCAGATTCTAAGCAACTTCATAAAAAAAAGAGGCGATGACTCTAATTCTCTAAAAGATGTGTTTAAAATCAAAGAGACAATTAATTTTACACTGGGGTCACTTTTATCAGAGAAATATGATTTCGGCTCAGCCAAAGCTATTAACAGCTTATACTTTGATCTTTTAGGTATAACACCTTTTACAAGTACCGAGGTCAAGAAGTATGCCGAGTTTTTAAAAGATAGAAATTTACTTGTTCACGATGGGGGGATTTACACATATAAATACCACGAGCAGAAACTCAATTCAACGCCCCCCAGAGGCTTAGTTCATGCTCAGTCGCTCGGTGTAACGAAAACTGATTTTAATAACTGGGCGGGTTTTCTCCAAAAAATTGCAGAAAAGATGGCGAAAGCAACAAACAAATCAATGAAAGATTTTATCAATCGCCAAAATATTGTATTACATGAGGAACAAGAGCGAGCTATCGAATATATATCTTGGGAATCATCTTAGTTAAGAAACAGCGAGTTTAATCTCTCAAAAATTTTCAACGCAATCCAAGATTACAAATTTATCGCTATGAGCGCAAAGTTTTTTAAAACCTTGGAAGAATTTCGCAAATGGTTGGCAAAGCATCACGCCAGCGAAACCGAATTATGGGTCGGGTATTATAAAAAAGGCACTGGCAAAGCCACACTCACCTGGCAGCAATCCGTGGACGCGGCGCTTTGTTATGGCTGGATTGACGGACTCAAACGCACCGTTGATGAAGCGCGTTATATGATTCGCTTCACGCCGCGAAAAGCGACCAGCGCCTGGAGCGCGATTAACATTGCCCGCGTCGGTGAACTCACGAAAATGGGACTGATGAGGGAGGCGGGACGCAAAGCTTTCGCGGCGCGAAAAGACCATAAATCGGTCATCTATTCTTACGAACAAAAAAATGTCGAACTGCCTATCGAATACGTTGAACAGTTCAAAGCGCGAACGAAAGCCTGGGCGTTTTTTCAATCGCAACCGGCTGCCTATCGCAAAGCGGCAAACTGGTGGGTCGCAAGCGCCAAACGCGAAGAAACACAAGTGAAGCGATTTGAAAAATTGCTGGCGTGTTCGGAAAACTCTGCGAGGCTTCCTCAATTCACGCGCCCCAAAAAGAGATAGTCAAACCTCGAAATCTCGCATAAAATTTTCCCACTTCAAAACCAGCCGGTTCGCAAAGAGAGGAAAATAACAACTCATAATTTCTCAAAGGAAACCGATGAACATTGCACCATTTAAAATCGAACGCTATTTCGCCAAATATGAATTCAACGTCGAGTATCTGTTGTGCAGTTCCGATTGCCAATCAATGACCATCGAAGATTTGCTTGCGTTTGAACCGCAGGCTAAAGATGCCTTGCAAAAACACTGGCTCGGTTATACGGAATCAATGGGCGCGCCCGCTTTGCGCCGCGAAATCTCGCGCATTTATTCCACTATTCAACCCGATGAAGTGCTGGTGCACACTGGCGCGGAAGAAGCGATTTTTTTATTCATGCACGCAACCCTTGAGCGCGGCGACCACCTCATCGTTCACACCCCTTGTTATCAATCGCTCGTTGAAGTGGCGCGCAGCATCGGTTGTGAAATTACCGCGTGGCAGGCGCGGGAAACCAACGGTTGGGCGCTTGATGTTGATGACCTCAAACGCGCCCTGCGTCCGAATACCAAAGCCGTGGTTCTCAACACGCCACACAACCCGACGGGCTTTTTGATGGCGCAGGAAGATTTCCGTGAAGTAAGTCGCCTCACCGAAGAACGTGGCATCATTCTGTTTTCCGATGAAGTCTATCGCGAGAGCGAATATCAAATCAGTGACCGCTTGCCTGCGGCTTGCGACATCAATCAACAGGCGGTGTCGCTTGGCGTGCTCTCGAAAACTTACGGACTTCCGGGACTGAAAATCGGTTGGGTCGCCACGCACAACGCCGAAATCTATAGGCGCATGGCAAAGCTCAAAGATTACACGACGATTTGCAACAGCGCGCCGAGCGAATTTCTTGCTGAACTTGCCTTGCGTCACCGAGAAAAACTTGCAAGGCGCAACCTCGACATCATCGCTCACAATTTGTCGTTGTTAGATGATTTCTTCACTCGCTATCCAGAGCAATTCAACTGGGTGCGCCCCAAGGCAGGACCGATTGCTTTTCCGCGATTGCTTCGTGGAGAGATTGATGCGTTTTGCGAAGAATTGGTAACGAAAGCCGGTGTATTACTCTTACCGGGCAGCGTCTATGACGACCGGGGCAATCATTTCCGAATTGGCTTCGGGCGAAAAAATTTACCGGAAGCTCTCGCTCGCGTCGAAGCGTTTTTGCGAACACCGCGCTAGCGCCATTGCAATCCAATTGACCGAACTGAGGAAGCGACCAACGACCACAATTTAACTAAACGCCACTCCTGGTTTCGGCATTCGCTTCTCCCACCGAAGCACGCCTGATTTTTGCTGGTCAGTATGTTTTTATTTTCGCTCGCTTTCTCCCTGTGGTCCTACCGCTGCGCCGATGACAGTCATTTGCATGCCGCACTGTCCATCGTCTCCGCCATCGCTGTCAAACTTATCAAATTTAATCAGTATCGTGTACATACGACTATCTCCGGGGCCAACCCAGGGACGGTAAATTGCGGTGCTACCGGTAATCGTTTTTGGCGAACTGACCTGCTGGGCATAATTGTATGCCACCAACAATGGGCCGGATGCGGAACCTTGACGGACTTCGAGTTTCAAATCATTCATCTTGCTGCGCCAGATACCCAGCGTTTTAACTCCCGCCACCCTCGCCGTAAACTTCACATTGAAATTGCCCCAGGGAGTGCGAATAGCATTCTTTGACCAGAGGTGTGAAGACGGGCAATCATAAGTAGCGGTACAATCGAAATTCAGCGGCAGTTTGACCACCGTTGATTTGCCGCTGTTTCCGTCCGCCCAGAGAATGGTGCCAAGATCAATGGTGCTTTCGCTGCCACTGTCCGCAATAATTTTGCCGGTAACGGAACTGGTAATGTCACAACTGAAGCTTCCGGCAAAAGCTACGCAAACCGCCAAAAATATCATCGTCATCGTGATGATTAATTTTCTGTACATAGGAGTATCCTCCTTAATTTTTTGCGGATCTAATCGAAGATAGTTAATTCAAACGCAAAAAACATACCAGTCGAGGGGGGTTTGAAACGACGTAATTTTGGCAGATTAAGGTTATTTTTTCAGTTTATCGCAGGAAAAGCATAAGCAAATTTCCTGACCTGCGAATAATTCCCTAGCCTGTGGGAAAATTCGCTTTCAGGGGTTGTCGCCGGAGCATTGTTTTTAAGGATTCAGGTAGCGTAAACCTATGCCGGATTTTTAATGCTTTCTATTCGGTTGAACTACCGGTTTTTTTCAAACCTTCGTTGGCGCCTTTGATGGCGAGTTCGGCTTTACAAAGGTTAATCCATCTCTTTGTCTATCGGAGGCGGGGAAGTCGAAGATAATCGTCGCTCGAATTTAAGCAGTTGATTTTCTAATCGTAATTCTATTTTTTCACGTTCGGCGGTTTCGCGTTCATTGAGGCGTTGGAGTTCAAAAGCAAGGCGTTGAACCGCAACCGTCAAAGTTTTCAATTCCTGGCGAATCGCTTCCAACTCTTTTTCATGCTTATCAACCTTTTGTGTCAGGGCGAAGAGCCTGGACAAAACTTCATAGAGTTTCTTCCACATTCAATCAACCTACCTTTAGCGATTCACAAATTTGCTCAAGCATGGCTTGCGTTTCGACTCGCATGTCGGAAATATGCGCCCAGCGCTTCTCATGCTCTTCATCCAGCTTTCTCAAACTGTTCAGCAGGTTATCAATCGCCGACTCAAAGTTGGCAGCTTCGGATTCGGGAATCTCTAAAGTAATGGTTTTATTCATGGCTGTTCGCTCCACGAAAAGTCTAGCATACCGCTCAGGCGAAACCCATTCTTTCATTAAATTCGCAACCCTATCGAGTTGTTGGCTATCAACTACCGGCTTTTTTCAAACCTTCGTTGGCGCCTTTGATGGCAAGTTCGGCTTTTTCAATGGCGTCGCCGAGGGCTTCCTTTTCTTTATCATTTTTCATTTCGGCTTCGAGGTTATGCAGCATCTTCAAATGCTCTTCGGTGGCGTCGCGTAAAACCTTCAACGCTTTGACAACGAATGAAGCTTTGGGATTGCGTTCATAAGCGTCATCGAGTTTCGCCATTGCTTCATCGACGGTTCGCGCATAATCGTTCAAATAACCGGCGCGCGTGCGTTCAGGGAGTTTGCCCCATTTGCGCTCTTCTTCTTCCGCCTGCTTTTGCGCCTTTTTATCGTCCGTTGTCATGGGCGGTTTGGTAATCGCATTCAAGCGGCGGTCAGCGATTTTCATAAACACCTTCATGCGTAAATCCGGTTGTTGCGCTTCGCGAACATAGCCATCCTCTTCTTCGGTCAGGTAATCGTTGGCAAGTTGGGTCGCATTGATTAAATAATCGCGATTCATCGCGCCTTGACGATGAGCAAAATTTCCCTCGACGCGCATCGGTGAAAAAAAGAAAAAGGCACCGCTATCGGATGGTTTTTTGGGTTTATTTTTTTCCGGGTCGGTGATGACTTCGCCGGCATCGAACGAAGCGTTCAAAGCGTCGGCGCGAATCTGTTTGGCGTGTTTAACCGCGACTTGTGAAAACGGCAGGATTTCACGGGTCGAATAACGTTCAATCAAATCGAGGGTTCGTAATTGTTTTAAAATTGCCTGCTCGACCTTTTTGGCGAGTTTACGTTTTTCACCGGATTGCGAAAAAGCCCGCTCTTTCGCGGCATCCAGCGCTTTGTTGTAAATGTCGAGTTCGCGCAGACTATCTTCATATTTTTCGCCCATCACCGCATTGTAAGCCAGATTGAGGTGCGCATCGCTGATTTTCAAATAAATTTCAACCAGTTTTTTCGCGCTATTCTCTTTATCAATCATCGTCTTTTCGGCAGGCGCGAGCAGTTGCGCGAGCGGCGTGGGGTCAACCGGAATCGGCGGCTCATCCTGCGCCTGCGCCGGCAATCCGAAAATCACCGAAACCAATGCCAGCAATAAAATTTTAATGGCGAGAAATTTCAACAATGTAGCCGGATTGTTTAATCTCTTCTTCATTATGATTTTCCTTTTGCAGGAGATTTGCACTTCCCTTCCTTACTCATTTTTTGCAACAAACTTAAACGCAGATTCGCGTCCTTAATCTCTTCGGCGTTGGTTTTGGCATCGGCGCGACGCGCGAATTCCTGATAGGCGCGCGTCGCCTGTGGACAATCACCGATGCGGTCAAAACAGATGCCCAGGAAAAAATAGCTCGCGGCAATTTCCGGTTTGGTGCTGATTAACCAGATGAATGCCTGCGCGGCTTGCGGATATTGATTCAACTTAAAAAGCGCCGTCGCCAGGCTCGCATGTGCCGGATAATTTTTCGGTTCGCGTTGAATCGCTTCGCTCAAGACCGACAACGCCTCCTGATATTTCATCGAACGCACCAGAGCAGCGCCCAGTTGAACGCGCGCCCGGTTGTTTGCCGCATCGATTTGCAAAGCGCGACGGTAAAACCCTGCGGCTTTTTCCGGTTCGCTTTCAAACAGGTCGCCTGCAACCTCCAGCAATTTCGCGTTGTTTGGCTGCACCTTGAGCAGTTTATCGATTTCCGTTGCCGCCTCATCCGCCTGATTATTTTTCACCAGCGCCTGCGCCAGTTCAATGCGCACATTCAGGTCATCGGGTTTTTCGCGCAGTAAACCGCGATAGATAGTGATGGCTGCTACCATTTGTCCGGCGCGCAGATTCAACCCTGCCATTTGCAGCGCGAGTTCACGTGACGGTTGCAACTGGTAAGCGGCGGAATAATCGGCAAGCGCTTTAGCGAAATCGCCGCGTTTTTCGTAGAGCCGGGCGCGGCCTTCGAGCGCCGTCGGGTGATTGGCTTGCAATTCCAATGCGCGGGAAAAACTCGCAAGCGCCTCGTCCAATTTATTCTGGCGTTCTTCAGCAATGCCGAGCAGCGCATAGGTCAAGGCGGTCGCTTCACCTTGTTCAATGGCGGCGCGAAGCTCAGTCGCAGCGCCGGCAAAATCGTGGGTTTTGATTAAAGCGCTGGCGTACATCATGCGCACCTCGCGCATTTTGGGGTCGAGTTCGACAGCGCGGGCGAACTGGCGCTTGGCATCTTCGTTGCGGTCTTTGTCCAGGTAAATTTGCCCGAGCAAGCGATAGGCGCGGGCAAAATCCGCTTTGAGTTCAATAACTTTTTTTAAGTCGCTTTCGCTTTCATCCGCCCGACCAAGTTGCAGTAAAGCTGTGGCGCGCTGGTAATAGATTTGAAAGACTGCGGGTTCGGCTTTGATGGCTTCGGTATAAAACCGCACCGCCGAAGTGAAATCGCCGCGTTCCTGGGCGTTTTGTCCGTTTTCAAAAGCCTGCGCGGCAATCTGCCGGGAATCTTGCGCGAAGACACCTATGATACATAAAAATAAAATTGCAATGGTTTGGATAGACCGCATGGAGTTTGAGAACCTCTCAGAAATCATAGCATCTGATGGTTAGCTATTCATAGTCTGTTGCACGGGAAGCAAACGCGGATGATTTTACCGCCGGATAGACCAGAGGAAAAGCCTGTACGTCAACTTGCGCAGGTGACGATTCAACGCTCAGTAGTTGCGAGGGAATTTATCTCAGCCGAGAAGAGATGGAATCAAACCCTATATGCAATCCGTCTTTTTTCATCTTGAAAAGTTTTTTCTATAACCTCGACTGGCATAATTTTTTCCTCACCGTGCAAGTAAAAATTCCTCAGTTCAGTAATTCTGCAAGTAAAAATTCCTCAACTTTGAGAAAAATTTACACCCATTTCCTGATAAACCTGTGGGCAGGTGTGAACTGCCATCAGCATGAAAATTTGTCTTCCACAATTTTTTTAATGCCGAATTACTCCCTAAATGATTGGTTGTTTATGAAATTTCGAGAGTTTTTTTCGCACCCCCACATCGGTTTGTAGGGGGGCGCATAGAAGTTGGCATGAGATTTGCAGAAAATCATTTGGCTGGTTGCTTGAGTTATACGGCAACACCAGGAAGTTGCTGCACAAAAAGTTCATTGATTAAAAAAATAATAGAGATCGCGAAGAGCAGAAGTAGAGTGAATGGACGTGCTGTAGTTCGGGGCAGAAGCGTAAGAACAAACATCAGTAGCGCTCCAAAAATTCCTACATTATCACCTCAAAGTTTGGTTGACTCTGCAAAAAAGCGACCGCTCCCTTAAAGCCTTATTCAGCCACAACCTGAAAATTAAGGCACATTACCGAGACAGATTTACCCGCACACGAGCCTGCCGGATGGCAGTAGGTTCGTAGTTTATCCACACCTTATTTCACCAAGAAGGCAATGCCGGATTTTGCCGAGTAAGAAGGGGTGTGTCTAAGAGGGGTTATGTCTGTCTTCAAATATATCAAAGCCACGCTGATTGGCATTTGGTTCATTAGCGCACTGGGGTGGATAACCATCGGTGCGCTGTCAAAAGCCTCTGCCATCAATGCCGCGTCAACCATTCGAGCCTTCGTCCGCGTCGCTGCTACTTCGACTGCTAAACATAAAAAAATCGGCAAAGCTGATTGCCAGGCTTGTCACGCCGCGTTAATCAAACACGCGAATGTTCATCCGGTCGCCGAAGGTTGCGACACCTGTCACGAATTCAAAGAGAATCAGGACACCGCCGAAGTCAAACTCATCGCCGAGGGTAATGAACTCTGTTACACCTGTCACAGCGAACAAAAAGAGGCGCTGGCAAATAAAAAAATCAAACACCTCGCTGCCGAGACCGATTGCCTCAGTTGTCATAATCCGCACGCTTCGGAAAACCCCAGGCTGTTAAACGACAAGAGTCCCGATTTATGCTTCACCTGTCACGCGGATAAACAGGAAGACTTTAGCAAAAAGAAATTTGCCCACGCGCCGATAAACGATTTGGGTTGTCAAATCTGTCACAATCCGCACGCTGCGGATTTTCCGACCTTGTTGAAAACCGATAAAGACGCGCTCTGCGTTGCCTGTCACAAAGCCAATTTCAAACATAAAGCGCAAGCCAACGGCGATTTACTGATTTTCGCAGACACGACGATTAACCCCGATTATCTGAGTAAGGCGAAAAAAATCATGTTGAATAGCGAAGGCAAGGGACACCCTTATATCGGGCATCCGACGATGAATGTCGCTGACCCTTCGCAAAAAGATAAAAAGATGTCCTGCACCAGTTGTCACAATCCGCATTTCGGCAACCATCAGCAAATGTTTCAACAAGACCTGCGCGGGCAACAGCTTTGCGACAAATGTCATAAGGAGAGATGACGAGATGAATCATCGAAATTCTATTTTTCCAAAAGTCGGTTTCTGTGGGCTGAGCGTTTTTCTATCGCTGATTTTTGCGTTCACTCCCCTGGCAGCGCAAAAGAAAGCCGTTGAATCATCAAAGAAAGCCGAGCCTAAAGTCGCAGAGATGGTTTGGCCGCTGCCGCCGGAAAAACCCCGCGTCAAATATCTCGGCGCGATTGCCAGCAACGAAGACGTTGAACCGCCCAAGAAAAAAGGCTGGCTAAAAAAACTCATCAACGAAGAAGAGGCGCGCAATGTCATGGCAATGACCAGACCTTCGGCGATTGCCGTCGATTCCAAAGGGCGCATCTATGTGGTCGATACCCTGAAAGCCTCGGTTTTTATCTTCGATTTGCAAACCAAAAAAATGAACCTGTTGGGCACTCAGGGGCGCGGCAGACTCATAATCCCTTACGGCATTGCCATCGATAAAAACGACAACGTTTATGTCTCAGACACCAAATTGAAACGGGTCATGGTCTATAACCCGGCAGGCGAGTTGATCGGCGCGGTCAGTCGCATCGGTAACGAAACCCTCATCAATCCCGCAGGCTTGGCGATTGATGATATGCGCAATCGTTTGTTCATCGTTGATTCGCAGGGCCACAAAGTTTTTGCCTGCGAATTGAATCAATTGGATAACGGCGTGGCTTTTGGCAAACGCGGCGAAGCGGAAGGCACCTTCAATTTCCCGACCGCCGTCGCTATCGATAAACAAGGTCGCGTCTATGTCACCGATACTTTGAATTTCTGCATAAAAATTTTTGACAAAGATTTCAAGTTCATCAAGCGCATCGGCGAACACGGAACCGGGTACGGAATGTTTGACCGCCCGAAAGGCATCGCGCTCGACAGCGAAGGAAACATTTATGTCGTTGATGCTTCATTCAGCAATTTCCAGATATTCAATAGTGAGGGACAACTGTTGTTGTTTGTCGGCGGCTATGGCGCGGAGCCGGGTTTTTTTCGCTTACCGACGGGGGTTTTCATCGATAAATCCGACCGCATTTATGTCGCCGACAGCATCAATCGCCGGATTCAGATGTTCCAGTTTTTAGGTGGGAAATAAATGCATCGCCCGAATTTTCCGATGCGGATTTGCAACTCAAGAGGAGGTGATGCTTGGAGTTAACCCGAATTCCCGACGATAGCTGATTTTTGTTCCTAGTATTTTTTCAATAATAACCCCCAATCAGGAGGTAATTCTATGAGGGCGAAAAAAGCTCTGTTAGTAGTTTTCATGTTCATGTTCTGCGGATACGTTTACGGACAATTTGCCGGTGACGGGGGCAAACAAACCGTCGTCGGCACCGACCACGATCTGCATACCGAATTCGCAGGGGGCACAGCGGTCTGCGATTATTGCCACGTTCCACATAAATTCAACGTCATTGCCAATCAACCGCCGTTGTTATGGAACGTGCAGGTCAAACCCGGACCTTATGCCACCTACAGCAGTTCATCTTTTGATGGCGCTGGCACGATACGCGACCCCAGCGCCGCCAGCGGCACCAAAGACGCTGCCTACATGACCCTGCTTTGTCTGAGTTGTCACGACGGAACCATTACCCAGGCATCTTTCTATCAGGTTACACCTGCGATGGGAGGAGCCGGTTCGGTTACTGCGCCGGTCATCGGCGGGCCGGGAGGTCTTTCCAATGACCATCCGGTTGATTTCGTTTACAGCGTCACTTTGGCAACCGCAGATGGCGGCTTAAAGTCGCCAACCGAAGGAACCGGCGTGAGAATTCCTTATGTTGGCACCTTGCCGCTGTTCAAAGATCAACCGTCAGATGTCAGCGGACGGTTGGAATGCGCCACCTGTCACAATCCGCACAATGATTCCCGAGGCAAATTTCTGCGTATCACCGATAACGCCAGTTCTTTGTGTCTGACTTGTCACGGATTGTAATCAACCCAAAGAGGCATAAATGCCGTTTGTTTATGCCTCTATTGGCAAACCTGAATTCGGGAGTTTGGTTATGAATAAAATGAAAACCGTTTCAATGATCATCGTGGCGCTAATTTTCGGAATGGTCGGCGCATTCTTTCTGGTAAGCGAAATCACCCGCGCCAAAAGCGAACCGCCTGAAGAAGCCAGTGTCACCAAACCTTTCGCGCCGCGCTCGCCTGATAACCCCGATACCGAAAAATCGGCTTTTTCCTTTCCGGCAAGCAAACGCGAAACCGCCGCGCCAATCGCTGCGCCCTCCAAGATGCTGTCCGAAGGCGAAGCCCAAGCGGTCATTGCGACGGTCAACGGGGTGAGCATTACCGCAGGCGAGCTTGAAGAAGAACTCGACAAAGTTCTGATTTCGCCAACCGCGCATTCAAGCATGAACGGCAAGAAACGCGATGACCTCAGAAACACTGCACTCGATGAATTGATTGTCCGCGAACTCGCTTATCAAAAAGCCAAAGCCCTGGGGTTGCGCGTCGCTAAAAAAGATTTGGCTGAGGCAATCCAGAAAATCAAAACCCGCTATAAAACCGAGAAAAATTTTCAAGAAGCCTTACAAGCCGACCACATCAGCGAAAGCGAATTTACCCAACGCATCGAAAAAGATTTATTGCTTAGAAAAATTCATCAGGTAGCAATCGAAGACAAAGCCAAAGTTGCTGACCTTGAAGTAAAAAAGTATTACGAAGCGAACAAAAACAAATTCACCGTGCCGCCTTCGCTTCATCTCAATGACATCGTCATCAAACATCGTCCGAACAACGAAGCGGCAGCCAAACAGAAAATTGATGAGGCTTACGAATCCATTAAAAGCGGCAAAACCTTTTCCGAAGTCGCTTACAAATATTCAGAAGATGATTACCGCGTCATGGGCGGCGATTACGGGCAAATTCACCGGGGGCAATTGAATGCCGAATTAGAAACTATCGTTTTCGCAGCGCCAGTCGGAGAACTGCTGACGCCGGTATTTATCGCTCAGGAATGGCACCTCATCAAAGTTGAAAACCGCCAGAGTGAACGGTTGCTGAAATTCGATGAAGTGAAAGACAAGATAAGAAATGCCCTCGTTGAAAAACGCCGCAAAGATACGCTGGTGCAATTTATCAACGACCTCAAAGCCGCCGCAAAAATCGAATATGTCAACGAGCAATGAACGAGGTGATTATGCAAAGCCGATTATCCAAAACCTTTTTCATATTTTTAATCTTTGGGATGACCACAACCATTTATGCGCAGGAGCAAAAAGTGGAACTTAGCGGCACGTTGAATTTGAGTTACTCAAAATCCAAGGTTCACGCGCAAACCCAAAATGTCACATCGTCCGACAACGACGTTCGCAATCAATCGCGCGATTTAGGATTCGGGTTGGATTTACATCTCGGCACCTACATTATTGACCCGCGTTTTTTGAAGCTGTCATTCGATGGCGGGTTCACGCGCAACAAAGGCGCGTTCGATGAATTCGATACGCGCTATGGCATCACCGGTCTCGGCGTGAACGTCGATTTTTTGCCGACTTCGCCTTATCCGTTTCGCTTTCATTTCAATAAGCAAGACAGCAACTATCTCGAAAAACAGATTACCAATGCATCATCGGGGCGCAAAAGTATCGGATTCGATTGGCAACTGCGACTAGCGAAATATCCGCGTTTGTTTGTCAATTTTGATGACACCGATTATGACACACGGTTTTTAACCAGTTCGGCATTTAAAAGCCACGCCAGAAATTTCACCACAAACGTAGCCGATAAACTCAAAGGGTGGGATGTCAATTCAAGTTACCATCGCCAGTCTTCGGACGAAGGGATTACCGATTTGCGAACCAATTTGCATTTGTTGCGTTTCGATGCGCGGCGACCGGTGGCAAAAAAATCCAACCTCTATATCAATTCGTCATTTGAAAATCTGCATTTTTTAGAAAACCCGACGCGCCCGAAACAAGGTTTCTCATTTTTCAATATGCAAAGCGATTTACTGACCGCGCATACGGAAAAACTGAGCACCCGAATTTATCATCAGTATTATCGCAACAACAGTTATGCAAGCGCCCTTACCGCAAGCGCGACCATTGCCGAACTTTCTACAGACCGACAAGTTGTCGCAGCCAATCGCGATGCTGCCAAATCGCCGAACCTGTCGCCGATGGAAGCCCAACGCCTTGAACGACAAAAAATCGAAACCAATTTTCTCGAAGCCGAAAGACAACGGGTTATCGAAGAAGGCAGGCGTTTACAACAAGCTTTGCAAAACCGCTTGGATTCACAGTCGACCTTCAGTGCAGCAAATAATTTTCGCGATTTAACGAGCGCCGCGCGTTTGCAACCGACTGAAAACTTCACCAATTCTTTTCATGCGATTGGCACGCAGGCGACCTATCGTCTGCGACCCGAAATTACCGTGAGCGGCGCGACCGGCGCGAGTTTCATTCAATCGCCGCATCCGTTGAATGAATTTGCCACTCGCCTGCTCGATGTTTCAGGAACCGTCAGTTGGAACAAGCGCGTGAAATTCATCGACACCCGCGCCAGCGTGCTCGAAGGCTTGGCATATGCCAAATCGAATTTCAATCATGACCGCAATATTGAATTTCATAATTATTCAGCAGGCGTGAGCGTCGGCGATATGAAATATATTCTGGTTTCCGCCGATTACAACTATTCGTTTCGACCGGACACTTTTCAGATTGGCGGTTTTTTTGCCGACCAGTATCTTAACGGAAAAATCGAAACGCAACCGCGTGGCAGTTTGCGACTCTACGCCACCATCGGCAAAAACACCGTGACCTATTTGACCAATCGCGGGCGCGAAGATTTTCGCAAACTGACCTATTCAGCCGGGCTTGACCATCGAATTTTCACCCTGCTCTATTCGCGCAACCACCATCTAGGATTGCGCGATGTGTTCACTTCAACGCTTGTCGTTGATCCCAGCCGGATGTTCATCGTGTTGCCGACCGATACCTTGATTCGTGACCCGTTTTTGAAAACCTCGGGAACCTTCACCCTGGGGCTTGCTCGTGTCAAACCCGCGCGTGACCTCGATATCGAAGTCCGCTATCTCAAAGATCAGGCATATTTCATCGTCACCAACAATGTTTTCGGCGAGCAGTTGGATGTCATTATCACTTACAAACTCGGCAAATTTACGGTCATGGCAGGGGCGTTGATTCAACAACAGGACACCCAGAATTTATTGATGCGCGACCGCACGTATTACTTTTTCCGGGTCTCGCGTCCGTTCAGAATTTTTTAATTAAAGGCAGGCAGATGAAATTCGATAACGTAAAAAAAGCGAAGGCGCTCATCACGCTGATTTTTCTTGGCGCGCTGCTTTTAATCTTTTTTTCAGGTTCGCTGGCAAATATTGTTGCGGACAACCGCGATAGCAGTGAGTTGTATTGGCCCGCTGCGCCCGATACGCCGCGCATTAAATATTTAAACAGCATCGCTTCACCCAAGGATTTGAAACTCAAACAATCATCGTTTCTCAAACGCCTGGTGAAAAAAATTGTCGGCTTCGAGGAAACCGATGCCTTTCTGGTTTCACCTTACGGAGTCACAACAGACAGTCACAATCGTTTAATCGTCGCTGACCCCAAAGCGCGATGCGTACACGTTTTTGATGCGCAGGAAAAAAAATATTTCTCTATCAAAGAACCCTCCAACAAAGACCCATTTATTTCCGTGGTCGCCGTCGCAATTGACGCCGAAGACAATATCTACGCAGCCGATTCGGCTAGCGGAAAAATTTTCATCTTCAACCGCGACGGCAAATTTCAAAAACGACTTGGCGCAGATGAAGGCATGTTCAACAGACCTTCGGGAATTGCCATCGATAAACAGACCCGGCGGCTCTATGTTGTCGAAACCGTCAAAGGCGAAGTCGATGTCTTGACGCTTGAAGGCACCGGGTTATTCAAATTCGGCAAACGCGGCGCAGGCGAAGGCGAATTCAATTATCCAACTCACATCTGTATCAAAGGCGATAGAGTTTTGATTACCGATACTTTCAATGCCCGCATTCAGATTTTCAATAAAGATGGAAAATTCATTTCGACCCTTGGACGCCGCGGCGACGGTTATGGCGATTTGGATAAACCGAAAGGTGTTGCGATGGACAGCGCAGGGCACATTTATGTCGTCGAAGGCTTGCACGATGTTGTGAATATTTATGACCGGGACGGCAGTTTTCTGATGGCATTTGGCGAGACCGGTTCGCATAGAGGCGAATTCTATTTACCAACCGCCATACACATCGATGCCGACGACAATGTCTATGTTGCGGATTCCTACAATCGCCGCATACAGGTTTTCAAATACTTAAAAGAGAGCAACGCTACGCGAAAATAACCAACGACTATGGAAAAACGAAAATTGCTTCAACTTTGCGTCATACTGAGCGTCGGCGTCGGGCTATTTTTTGCGTTCGACGGAACGGTTCATAGTCAAAACTCGAAATCGCTCATCTTCAATTCCAAACATGATTTTACGGTGCAGAGCGCGGCGACCATTCGTTCGACAACTGAAGACAAAGCCTGCATTTTTTGCCACACGCCGCACAACGCCAATCCGGCAACGCCGTTGTGGAATCACCAGAATTCCAACGTCCCGGCTTATCAACTCTATAGCAGCACGACTTTGCGCGCGACCATGAGTCAGATGACCAATGCCGATTCATCGAAACTCTGTTTAAGCTGTCACGACGGCACGATTGCCATGGGCGACACGATAAATAACGGCTTGATTCCTTTCGTGCAAGGCAGCAACTACACCCTGCCGCCATCTTCGGCGTCCAACATTCACAAAGGCACAGGCTTTGCCGACGATCATCCGTTTTCCTTTACGCCCGTCGTGGGTTCCGAAGTGCAGAACCCGCCGCCAAACGACCGTGTGCGTTTGGACAGACTTGGCAAAGTGCAGTGCTCGTCCTGTCACGACCCGCACGTCGAAAATCTCGATGCAACGATGGGCAAATTTCTGGTTAAAGCCAATCTGCGTTCGGCGCTTTGTCTGAGTTGCCACACCAACACCGGCTGGAACACTTCGTCGCATTATCAACCGGCGAGCGCGCTTGATGACGCGCGATACACCGCAACGCAAGGCGCGCACACCGGCTATACGGGGGTTGCGAATAACGGTTGCGAAAGCTGTCACCGTCCGCACACATCGGCTTTTGCCGGGCGTTTGCAGAAATTCAATGAAGAGAATGCCTGTTACAAATGTCATAACGGCACGGTTGCCGACAGCAACAAAAATATTCAAGCGGAATTTCAGAATAAAATTTATCGCCATCCGGTGAACCTCACGCCATCCGTTCACGATGCTTCCGAAGGGAGAAATTCGGCGAGTTTCCCGCTTCCCGAAACCGCAGCGGGCGCGGCGCGGCACGTCGAATGTGCCGATTGTCACAATTCACATTCGGCAAACGCGCAAACCGCTTCGCCGCCATCGGTGAGCGGCGCTTTATTTAATGTGAAGGGGTTTACGTCATCGGGGCTTGGCACCAACAGCGCGCAGTTCGAGTATGAAATCTGTTTGAAATGCCACGCTGACAGCGCCAACAAACCGCAAGCCATGAGTTCCGACATCGGTTTCGGGCGCGCGCCTGACCGTTTGGTAAATCAAAACAATCCAAGCGTAGCCAATAAACGTCTGGAATTTTTATCAAGCGTCTCTTTTCATCCGGTCATCAATCCGCGAGGACTTTCCACCGGAACCAATGGCGAAGTGCCGAGTTTGCGAACGGCTGTGATTGGCAGCAACGGACAGCCGCTTCCCGGACGACCGCTGTCGCCCGGCAGTTTAATTTATTGTTCGGATTGTCATAACAATAATCTCGGAAGAAATCTCGGAACCGGAACCGCGCCCGCAGGCACGCACGGCTCGAACCTCGTTCATCTGTTGGAGCGCAATTATTCTTACAACACGCCGCCTGCAACGCCCGGCGGCGATTTTCCGAGAATCACTTATTCGACCGCCGCTTATGCGCTTTGCGATAAATGTCATGACTTGAACAGCATCGTCAATGACCGCAGTTTCAGCGAACACCGCAAACACATTGTTGAAGTCGGCGCGTCGTGTTCGGTCTGTCACGATGCCCACGGTATCAATGGCGGCAACACGGTCAACAATTCACATTTGATCAATTTCGATTTGAGCATTGTCGCCCCCAATTCCAGAGGCTTATTGGAATACCGGGCAACCGGATTCAGGAATGGCAGTTGTAGCTTGAACTGTCACGGAGAAAATCACAACGCATTCAGCTATTAAGCAAAACGCCAATTCAAATTTTTCGGAGGAAGTTCAATGAATAAAAAAACGATAGTCACATTCGCAGCCCTACTTGCTTTAACCGTCGACATATTTTTTCCGCATCAATCGCAGGCGGTAAATCCTGTGGTGAGTGAAGGCGCAAGTCTTTTCAAAGCGAAATGCGCCGCCTGTCATGCAGCCGACGGCAGCGGCACCGAAATGGGTAAAAAGATGGGCGCGCATGATTTAGGCGCAGCCGAAGTGCAAAAGCAGAGCGACGCGCAAATCAACACCATCATTGCCAATGGCAAAGCCAAAATGCCGGGGTTCGCTAAAAGTTTAGACGCCGGACAGATTCAACAACTGGTCGCGCATATTCGCACCTTAAAAAAATAATCAGCCGCTATTTTTGAAATTTGGCTAAAGCCTTTGCTTCCCTGCTTCCTCTGGCTTTAGCCAAATTCGAGGCATTCCTCAATGTGAGGTAAGGCGAACACGAGATACCCCTAATATTTTTTCAGGAGCCTATTTGTATGAAAGAAGTTGTACGATTATCCGCTGACATCCACGAAGCGGCGGGTTTATCAGATAACCCGAAAGAGATTGTGCCTTCGTCAAAACAACGACGCAGGTTCATTGACAGTTTATTACTGACCAGTTTCAGCGCAACCTTTGCGTCAATCTTTTATCCGATTATTAAATTTTTGATTCCCCCGCAAGTTGTCGAAGCCAGTCAAGCCAGCGTTGTTGCCGGTAAGCTCAGCGAGTTGAAAGCCAACACCGGCAAGATTTTCAAATTCGGCACCAAACCCGGAATCATCGTCAAAAAAGCCAGCGGCGAAGTCTGCGCTTTTTCAGCCACCTGCACCCATCTGAATTGCACTGTGCAATATCGCGAAGACAGCCAGGAAATCTGGTGCGCCTGTCACAACGGGCGTTATGACCTGAACGGCAAAAACATCGCGGGTCCGCCGCCCAGACCGCTTGAACAATTCGAGGTCAAGGTTCGCGGCGATGAAATCTTTGTCTCAAAGGGGTAACTCATGAAATTAACCTTGCAAAGCGATACGCTCACCTGGCTCGATGACCGCGTCGGCATCGAAACGCTCAAACAACTGGCGCAAAAAAAAGAAGTCCCGCTACATCGCCACACCATCTGGTATTACTTTGGCGGCATGACGCTGTTTCTCTTCGCCGTGCAAATGATTACCGGCGTGCTGTTGCTGTTTTATTACAAACCGGGAGCCGAAACCGCCTTTGAAAGTGTGCAATACATCATGGCGGATGTGCGATTCGGCTGGTTGATTCGCTCGATTCATAGCTGGTCAGCCAATTTGATGATCTTCACCATGTTCGTGCATATGTTCAGCGTCTTTTTGCTGAAAGCCTATCGCGCCCCGCGTGAACTCACCTGGGTGTCGGGCAGTTTGTTGTTTTTTATCATCCTGGGGTTTGGTTTCAGCGGCTACCTGTTGCCCTGGAATAAACTTGCCTATTTCGCCACCAAAGTCGGCACCGAAATCGCCGGAGTGGTTCCCATCATCGGGCAATTGGTTTTGCGGTTTTTGCGCGGCGGTGATGAAGTGACCGGCGCGACGCTCACGCGGTTTTACGGATTGCACGTCTCGGTTCTTCCGGCAATCACGCTTTTGTTGCTGGTCGCACACATCCTGTTCGTGCAACGGCAAGGCATGAGTGTGCCGAAAAAATTCGAGAGCAAAAAGTTGCCGACCATGAAATTCGTGCCCAACTTTTTATTGCGCGATGTGCTCGGCTGGCTGTTGGTATTTGCCGCCTTGATTTCGCTGGCGACGATTTTTCCCTGGGAATTGGGCGAGAAAGCCGACCCCTTTGCGCCCGCGCCGGCGGGCATTAAACCGGAATGGTTTTTTCTGTTCATGTTTCAAACCCTCAAACTGCTTCCGGCAAAAATTGGTTTTATGGACGGCGAAGTTCTCGGCGCACTCGCGTTTGGTATCGGCGGAATGTTTTGGATGCTGGTTCCCTTCCTCGATAGAAAGGCGGTAAACGGCAAAAACCATCGCCTGTTCACCATCCTCGGCGTCATCATTTTGCTTTACATCATCACCATGACAGTTTGGGGTTATCTGGCTTAGGGGGACGCATGAAATCGCATTATCTGGAAAAAATCTTTTATACACAGCAACCATATCGTCGTCTCAAAATCATTGTGATCTTACTGTTTTTGATTTTATTCGCCATCATATGGGCGCTGACTCAGGGCGCAAAGGCTGAAAGCGACACGGCAAATACCACCGCAACCAAAGAGAAAAACAGTTGCGTCGAATGTCACACGCAGATGGGCGAAGCCTTAGCCCATCCCGTCGAAGCCATGCAAAAGGATGTGCATGCGGAGCACAATTTATCTTGCGCCGATTGTCACGGCGGCGATCCGACACAGTTTGCGCCGGAACTGGCAATGAATCCGCGCAAAGGGTTCATTGCCAAACCCAAGCCTAAAGAGATGGCGGCATTTTGCGGCAAATGTCACAGCGATGCCGAGTTCATGAAAAAATTCAATCCGACCATGCGTGTCGATCAGGAACATGAATACGCCACCAGTGTTCACGGCAAACGGGTTCAACAGGGCGATGAAAAACCCGCGACCTGCATTAGTTGTCATGGATTTCACGGCATCAAGGCGGTAAATGACGCGACCTCGCCGGTCTATCCGTTGAATGTCGCTGCCACTTGCAGCGGGTGTCATGCCAATGCCGACTATATGCGCGGGTACGACATTCCGACCAACCAACTGGAAAAATATAATCACAGCGTACACGCCGAAGCTTTGCAGAAAAAACAAGACCTGTCGGCTCCGACCTGCAACGATTGTCACGGCAATCACGGCGCAGCGCCGCCGGGCGTCAGCGCGGTGGCGAATGTTTGCGGGACCTGTCATTCGCGGCAAGCGGAAATGTTTCAGAAAAGCCCACACAACGACGCTTTCGCAAACATGGGCGTAGCCGGATGCGCAGTCTGTCACAGTAACCATGAAATTCAAACGCCAAGCGATGAATTGATTGGCACAAATGACAAATCGGCTTGCGTGAATTGTCACACTCAAGGCGATGCGGGATTTGCGGCGGCGGCAACTATGCGCGGAATGATTAGCGAATTGGATGAACAAATTCATGACGCCGACGGGTTACTGACGAAAGCCGCGAAAGCCGGGATGGAGGTGAGCCGCCCGCAATTTGAATTGCAGGAAACCCGCAATCAATTGGTCAATGCGCGGGTCGTGGTTCATAGCTTTTCGCCGACGACACTGGCAAACGCCGTCAGCCCGGCTATCGAGTCTGCGAAAAAACAGACCGAAGAAGGCAAGCAGGCGCTCGTTGAATTGCGCAATCGCTATAAAGGATTGGGACTGTCGTTAGCGTTTATTTTCCTAGCGGCAATGTCGGTGTATTTGAAGATTCGACAAATCGAAAACGGGAAAAACAAATAGAAAAGCGAACGTTTTTTATGGAGTGCGGTCACTGGTTACGGTTTTGGCGTTCAAACCAAACCGATTCAGGAGTGACGAACCGGCAATGGTTTTTCAACCAACGCAAAAGCGGCGACCAGTCGCCGCACTCCAAAGCAATGTCGCAACCGGCTAAGGCTTTTTCTTATCGTCGGGTTTTTCTTCGGGGGCAAAAGCGAGTCCGGTTTTGCTGACGCGGATGCGCGCTTTGCCGCGTTCCTGCTCGTTGATGTGAAAGATGATTTCGCAGACAAGCGATTCGCCTTCCTGCATTTCGACGGTGAATGGCAAAATCGCGCCCTGTTTTTTAAGCGCGATGGATTGCGGGTCAGTAAGCGGGGCGCGGGTTAGAGGTTTGCCGTTTTGTTCGACGGCGAAGACCTGAATTTTCACCATCTGTTTATCGGCAAACGGGCGCAATTGAAAAGCGATGCTGCTTTCGAGTTTGCCGGTCTTCTCTTGAAAGTTGAATAGCGCCAGATGCAAATCTTTGCCGATGATGCGGGTCACTGAGGGCGCGAGATTTTTTCTCGGCGCAATCGCCGCCCAGGTTTCGACCGCGCCCATGTGTTGCAAACTCAAATCGCCAACCGCCGATGGCGCATTGACCGGAACCGAACGCGGATTAATCGTCGAAGGTCCGCCATTCGTATCCGGTCGCGTCGGCAACTGGGCATTTGCGGTGGCACAAAGCAATAAAAGGAATGCACTCGAAATTACGATATTCAGACGCATAATCAAAACCTCCTTTGGTTTGGTGAAGGTTCGTCAATATAAAAACGACAACTGTACTGCAAACTTCAAATCATTTCTTTCAAAAAACTCTGACCGGCGGCGAGGTGCAAGTGAAAATTTTCGGCTACGGTTTGTCCGATGTCGGCAAGCGACGAACGAATGCCTAAATCAACCCCGTGTTTAATGTGCTTGCCCCAAGCCAGAATCGGCACATATTCGCGGGTGTGGTCGGTCGAAATATCCGCCGGGTCGCAACCGTGATCGGCAGTGATAATCAATAAATCATCACCTTTCATCGCCGCTTGAATTTCCGGCAAGCGTTCATCGAATCGCTCCAGAGCTTTCGCGTAACCTTCCACATCATTGCGATGCCCGTAAAGCATATCGAAATCCACAAGGTTGGTGAAAATCAATCCGCTCGGCGTTTCTTGAAGCGCGTGAAGCGTCTGGTCGATGCTCGCTTCATTGTTGCCCGCCTGCAATTCCTCAGTCGTTCCGCGATGGCAGAATATCGAACCGATTTTGCCAATTGCCGCGACCGGCAAATCGCGCGCTTTAATGATGTCCAACAGCATGGTTTCGGGCGGATCAATCGCATAATCAATGCGCGCTTCGGTGCGGCGAAAATTGCCCGGTTCGCCAACGAACGGGCGGGCGATGACGCGCGCCACCTGGTCTTCACCGGTGAGTTGTTCGCGAGCGATTTCGCACCATTCGTACAGTTGTTTGAGCGGCACGATGTCTTCGTGGGCGGCGATTTGAAAGACGCTGTCGGCGGAGGTGTAAACAATCGGGCTTCCGGTTTTCATATGTTCTTCGCCGAGTTCTTTGATGATTTCGGTTCCCGATGCCGGTTTGTTGCCGAGCACTTGTCGCCCGATGGCTTTCTCGAATTTTTCAATGACGCGCGGCGGAAAACCATGCAAGTAAGTCGGGAAAGGATTGGCGGTGATGATGCCGCTCATTTCCCAATGTCCGGTTGTCGTGTCTTTACCTTTCGACAGCGTTGCGCCGCGCCCGAATACGCCCGTCGGATTTAAGATGCCGGGCACGGCAAGCGGTTTGATGTTCGCTAGTCCCATCTCGCGCAGATGCGGAATGTGAACCGTTCGCGATTGCAAGGTATGACCGATGGTGTCTGCGCCGGCGTCGCCGTAATCCGCAGCGTCAGGCATTTCGCCGATGCCCGCGCTGTCTAAAACAACAAGAATGATGCGATTGAAAGGTTGATTGTCAGGCATTAAATATCTCCAATGGTTTTCGTGAATTCGATTCTAAATCTTATGCCAATTGGCGACAAGCAGCGATTGAAATTGCGCCGCCTGTGGGAATCGGCGATAAAAGCGAACCATCATTAAATCCATTTGGCAAATTTCAGCGAATATATTCGCGCCGTTTCAATCCGTGAAACGGGCAATCGATGACACCAGGAAATTCTGAGCAATGCGGCTGGCAGGTGGCGAATTGGACAAAACTCGGTTGACAGGAGACCGGCATCAAAATGATTGCGATGCGGTACTGACTGTTTTTTGCCTTCCTTGATAGGTTCTTCGCCGCACACTACAATCAAAATTTGTTTTATGAATAAAGCACACATTATCGACCAACTCCAGCGCACACCATTTGTGCCGCATCCGGCTATCAAGAACGGGCACGCGCAAACCATCGTCGGGTCATTCATTCGCCGCCGCACGCCGCTGCTCACAAAGCTCGCGACGCCGCGCTTTTTCGATGTCGCGCCATCAACGCAAGTCCTGGGCGATTGTTCCTGGCAGGAAGATAAAGCCAACCGCCCGACGCTCATTTTATTGCACGGAATGGAAGGTTCGATTGATTCGGGTTATATGCTGGGAACCGCAGAACAGGCTCTGGCAGCCGGTTTCAACGTCATACGCCTCAATCATCGCAACTGCGGCGGCACCGAACACCTGACGCCGACTTTGTATCACGCGGGACTCACGGACGATTTGCGCGCCATCATCAAAGAGTTGATTGAGGTGGACAAGCTCAAAGAAATTTATGTTGTCGGTTATTCGCTTGGCGGCAATATCGTGATGAAGCTTGCGGGCGAATACGGCGCGACGGTTCCAGCCGAAGTCAAAGGCGTCATCGTGGTGTCACCTTCGATTGATTTATCCATCTGCGCCGATGCCATCGAGATGCGCTCGAATTTCATTTATCACCTGCGGTTTATTTACAGTCTCAGGAATCGTATGCGCCGCAAAGCGCGGTTGTTTCCTGAAAAATATGACGAAACGAAATTGGCGGGCGTGTGGACGATTCGCAAATTTGATGATGTCTATACCTCGCGCCACATGGGTTTTCGCGATGTGGCGGATTACTATCAGCGGGCGAGCGCCATCGGTTTCGTCAAAGACATTCGAGTGCCGACGCTCATTATTCATGCCAAAGACGACCCGTTCATTCCCTTTGTGTCGTTTGAAAGTCGCGAGGTCAACGATAACCCCAATGTCATATTGCTCGATACCACGCACGGCGGACACGTCGGTTTCATCACCGGCGACAAAGACCCGACGAATCGTTTCTGGTATGAAAAGAAGATTGTCGAGTTCGTTAGTCTAATAAAGAAGTCTGGAGTCTGGAGTCTGGAGTCAAAAGAGAGAAAGTATGAAGTCGGAACGATGAAGTCGGAACAATGAAACGATTCCTTCAGTTCATCATTCATACTTCATACTTTCTTCATTCTGAATCCTGAATCCTGAATCCTGAATCCTGTATCCTGAGAAGAAAGGAATTTGAATGCTCGAATTTGCCATCAGTGTGGCTAAAGAGGCTGGGGCGTTGTTGCGCGACCGGCTCAATACCAATTTCACTATCTCTCATAAAGGCGAAATCAATCTCGTCACCGAAGTCGATATTGCCAGCGAAAGTTTAATCCGCGAACGTATCGCGACGCGCTTCCCACGCCATCAAGTGCTTGCCGAAGAGAGCGGCTTGGCGGAAACCAGTTCGGATTATCGCTGGGTCATTGACCCTCTGGATGGCACCACCAATTACGCGCACGGCTATCCGATTTTTTGCGTTTCCATTGGGCTTGAACATCAGGGCAAAGCGATTATCGGCGTCGTCTATGACCCGATGCGCGAAGAATTATTTTCCGCAGAACGCGGCAGCGGCGCGTGGCTCAACAATAAAAAAATTCAGGTGTCGGATATTAAAGAATTATCGAAAAGCTTACTGTCCACAGGTTTTCCTTATGACATCAAAACCTCCAAGGTAACGAACCTCGAACACTGGACGAATTTTGCGATGAACGCGCAGGCTTTGAGGCGCGATGGCGCGGCAGCATTGGATTTGTGTTACACGGCTTGCGGACGTTTTGACGGATTCTGGGAACTCAATTTGAGCGCCTGGGATATGGTCGCAGGCAGTTTGATTGTCGAGGAAGCGGGCGGACGTATCACGAATTTCGCGGGCGGCGAATTTTCCGCCTATGTGCCTGAAATTATCGCCAGCAATGGATTGATTCACGAGCAGATGATGGCGATCATCGCCATGAAAGAGCAGTAGGTGATAGGTTAAAGAGAAACGCCTCCGCGATTTGTTCGCCGTTCAATTGGTTTTGTCAGGGTTTCTTGTTTAGCGGTTGCAATTGATATTACCAACGTTGAGGAAGCGGTCGAAGACCGCTTCCTCAACTCTAGTTGATTGTTGTGTCTTCGGTGAATAGAAAGGAAAGCTTGCGTGCGCTCATTGGTTTTTATGTTGATGGTTGTTTCAATGTTCACTCAATGGATGAGCGGCAGCGCGCCTTCTTCGCATCCCGCTTTTCCTCTGGTCAAACAAGACACCGCGCCAGTGTCGCCAAAAGTCAGCGACCCGTTTCAAGCTGAAATCCAGCGACTCTTTGGTGAAGGGCTAACCTTGAAAGAGGCTCTGGAAGCCGATTTGGAGCCGACAGGCGCGCATCATCTGGCGGCAATCTTTGAACGCGGCAAGCATCAAGACCCCAAAGCCGCTTATGAATTTCGCCTGATTGAAAGCGACGGCAAAACCGCGAAGACGATTTTTCGCCGCACCGAATTTTTCTTTTCCTTTGCCGCTTTGAATGAAATGAACCGCTTGAACGCTACGGACATCAACGGCGACGGGCTGAAAGAAATCATTGTCCAGAGTTCAAGCGGCGGCAATTGCTGGGCGTGTAATCCGATTGAGATTTATCAGGTCAAAGCGCATAAAGGGGTGTTGATTGCCGCTGCCCCGATTCAAAAAATTGCTGATTTAAACGGCGATAAAATTTATGAACTCATGGTTGCCGATGCGCGCTGGGAATTTTACGGAGAGTTGTCGCACGCGGCTTCACCGAATGTGAAATTGATTTATAAATGGCTGAACGGGCGTTATGTGAATGCGTCGCGGGAATTCGCGGATTTTTATCAAGCGGAAATTGTCCGTTTAAGACAAGCGATTCAGGAAGCCAAGACCAGCATTACCGATGCTGAAGGGTCGGATGATTTTTACATTGGGTTGATTTTGACGCTGGCGATTACCTACCGGCATGCAGGCGATTTGCGGCGCGGCTTGGATGAGATGGAAGCGATGCTGAAAACGGACACCCGCACTGCCGAACAACTCAAACGCCGGGAAGCGATTATTAAAGATTTCCGCCTCGGCGAGAGTGCTCAGAAAATTTTACAAGTCAAATACGGCGACCCGATTTTGTAAACCGGTTTCTTGCTGAATCTACTCCTCACTCATCATTTCCAACGTTGCCGTCCCCTGAAAGATTCCAATTTGCATATCCAAAAAAAAGAGCATAACCTAATTGCCCCGGTAACAATCCTTTCACATTAAGCGATTGCCAGTTGATTCCCATAGGCGGGTTTGCCTGAATTTGCATCTAGTGAGGGACGGGTGATGAAAAATTGGACAATCATGATTTATATGGCAAGCGATAACGATTTGGGTGACGAAAGCATCGGCGCGCTGAAAGGACTATTCGCAGTTGGCGTCAACGCCAACTTTGCTGTCGTCGTTCAATTTGACCCTTTTGGAAAAGACAACTCACGAAGATATGTCCTCTCGACACCAAGAGGAGAGTTCGCTTTAGATAAAGATGGGGTGTTGGAAAAAAGCGGCGTCAAAAAACGCGTGCCGCCGACTTATACAAAAAAGAAGGGTGCATTAAGGTCTTATCTGGCACAACGAATTCGCGAGTTCTTTGACTTTGCCATTCAGGGTTGTCCGGCAGAAAACTATTTACTGGTTTTAGCGGGTCACGGCAGCGGCGCGGTCGGCGAAGTTTTAATGCTCGATACGTCACCGCTCAGTTTTCTGTCGCTTACGGATGTGCGCGACATCCTGAAAAAAATCTCCCCGACGATAAAAAAAATCAACGGCAAAGACAAAATTGATATTCTGGGTTTTGATTCCTGCGCCATGAGCGCGCTTGAGGTAGGTTACGAATTGAAGGATTATATCCGCTACCTGGTCGCTGCCGAAGGCTTGGAATCCAGTCTTGGCTGGCCCTACTTTCGCCTGACCGCAACTTTGAAAGAAAAAGCCGATTTCACGCCTGAAGAACTAGCCCACTTGCTGGTAAAAACTCATACCGCCTTTTATGCGGACTTTGCCACTTCCGGTATATCGGGCGATTTAGCGGTATGCGATATGCAAAACATCGAGGGCTTGAAAAAGAGCGTTGCCAATCTGGCTAAAGTATTACTCAAAAAAATGAGCGAAGAAGTAAAAAGTCGCGATACGGTTAAGCGGGTAACTCAGGCGATCATCACCGCTCATTGGGAAGCGCAATCCTATAAATTTGAAGAGTACACTGACCTCTGGGATTTTTGTGACCTCCTCGAACACCATTGTGAAGATGAAAAAGTTATCAATGTCTGCCGGGAGGTGAAAAAATCAATCAGCAACGAAAGCAACCAACAGGGCGACCTATATCCGGGTGCAAAGGAAAAAACCAGGTATGTTTTGAAATCCTGTTATGCCGGAGGCTGTTACCAACATTCGCATGGAGTGTCCATTTTTTTCCCCTGGGTTGAAGATGAATTGGGTTGGAAAGGTTACGACAAACTCCGTTTTGTAAAAGACAGTAACTGGAAGGGGTTTTTGAAATCCTATCTCGATTCTACAACGCGCAAACCTCGTCCTTCGGCAAATCCTCGGGCACGTCTCCAGCCGGTCGTTGCCAAAGCAATCGCCACAGGTTTTCGGTATGTGCCGCCTTATACCCGATATGTGCCGCCTTACAGTAAGTATGTGCCACCTTATAGCAAAGGGTTTATGGGAGAAGGAAAAGTAAAAAATCCGCCCCGGAAATATTTTGTAGATGTTTATGAATAAAACCTCCTTGATGGTTTTCTGAGTGATTCAGGAAACGGCGGAGCGTCGGTCATTACCAAAGACCTCCGCGCAATTTTATCAACCGGTGATTGGCGACCATGAGATGCCTATCCAGTAAAAAATCGCCTGGACGCACAGGAAGGCACTGGCGTTTGGCGCTCATCCTCCTGTTTTTTTTCCCAAGCCTGGCATCGTCGCAACCAGCTCAATCGCCGGAAAACCTTCAACTAAGCCCAAACCGTGCTGTCGAAAAAACGATTTCCGGCAACGCGGCACAGAGCTTTGGGTTATCTCTGGAATCAGGGCAATACGTTCGTTTACGACTGGAACAAAGTCAGGCGGAATGCAGTCTTGCCATCTATAATGCGCTCAGGCAAAAACTACAAGAGGTCTTCTACAAAGGGCAGGCGACTGCGCATCTCTCATTTCTGCCGAAAACTTCATCCGATTACACCATTGTGGTCACGCCGGTTCTGATGTTTTCCGACACCGCCAGGTATCGCCTTGCAATTGAAGACCTGCGCGCCGTGAAAGCTCAAGACCATCTGCGCCTGGCGGCTGAAAAAGCCTTATCTGAGGGCGAATATCTGCAAGACAAGGGCGCCATTCGCAAAGCCATCAATCGCTTTGAACAGGCGCTGCAACTCTGGCGCGAACTTGGGGCGTTTACCGAACAGGGCAACGCGCTCATCAAACTCGGCGAGATTTATCAATTAAGCGGAAATTACCAGCGTTCGTTGACCTATTTTCAACAAGCTTTGCGCCTGAGCCGGGAACGGTCGGATAAACAGCTTGAGGCGGAGGCTTTAAATGACTGCGGCTATACCGACCTGTATCTCGGCAATAAAGCAAAAGCTTACGAAGCCATCACCCAGGCTTTAACATTAAGTATGGCGACGGGCAATCCGCGTCTCCGAATTCAGGCGTTTTATCGACTCGGAGAATATTTTGATTTAAGCGGCGATTTCGCGAATGCGCTGGTTCATTACCAGGAGGCTTTGACGCTTGCCCAACAACACAACGACCTGCGCGCCAAGGCACTCATTATTTTTAATATTGGCACGGTCTATTCGGCACTAAATGACAAATCGCCGGGCTTGGAAAATCTCAATGAAGCAGTTTCGCTTGCGCAATTTCTTAAAGACTCCCGCCTGGAAGCCTGGGCGCTGATTAGCATCGGGCATCTCTATTCAAAATTGTCAGAAAAGCAGGAGGCATTAAATTATTATTCTCAAGCGCAACGAATAATCGGCAGCACCGGCGATAGAGTTTGGGAAGCCAGCATTTATAGCGGCTTAGGATATGTTTGGGATGAATTGGGCAACAAAGCAACGGCGTTGAACTATCACAAAAAGGCGCTCGCGATTTATCAAACCACCAATCTGGTCAAAGCCTTGATTCCGGCGCTTTTTACGATTGGCAAACTTTATCAATCTATCAATCAGCAGCAACAGGCAATGGCTTATTTATTGCGCGCCCAACGCGCCAATCAATTGGCGCGTGATCGTGAATTCGAGCCGGTCATCATTCACCAGATGGGCGAACTTTTTGCTTCGATGGGCAACTCGCGACTGGCGATGCAGTATTTTGAAAAAGCCTTAAAGCTTAATCAATTGATTCACCAACCGCGTGAAGAAGCGGTCAATCTCAATGGCATCGGCAATCTGCTCTTTCAGAATAATGAGCCGTTCAAGGCGATTGAGGTATTCAAGCAGGCGTTAAAACTCAGCGAACAGGTAGGCAACAAATTTGAAGCGATAAATACTCTGGTTTTTCTGGCAAAAATCGAAATGTCGCTGAAAAACTGGCAGACCGCGCGCCATCATCTTAACGACGCCATCAGCCTGTCGGAATTCATTCGCCAAAATGTTAAAGGACCGGAACTTCGCACCAGTTATTTTTCCACCGCACAAAAGATTTATGACCTCTACGTAGACCTGTTGATGTTGCTGCATCGACAAAATGCGACGGCGGGATTCGACGCGCTGGCGTTTGCGATGAGTGAACGAGCCAGAGCCAGAACCTTGATTGAATTGTTGCTGGAATCGCAAATTGATATACGCGAAGGCGTGGAGGCATCCTTGCTGGAGCGCGAAAAAGAATTACAGCAAAGGTTCACCGAAAAAGCTGTATTTAAAGACCGCTTGCTGAGTATGCAGCACTCGCCAGCCCAACTCAAAGCCCTGGATGCAGAACTCGAAGAAATTTCCGAAGCATTAAAACGCGCGCGTTCCCACATTCGTGCAGCCAATCCGCACTATGCTGCGTTGTCCGCTTCACAATCGCTGACGACGAGTGAGATTCAAGCGCTGCTTGATGATGACACGGCGCTTTTGGAATACCGGCTTGGCGATGAGCGCAGTTTTTTATGGCTCGTCAGTTCGTCAACCTTGCAAAGTTTTGCGCTTCCCTCACGTGAGGAAATCGAATCTGAGGTGGCGCGTTTTTATCAACTGATTACTGAATCGGAGGGAGCGGTTCGCGGTTCGATTCGCTTACAAAATCAACCAAAGGCACGGAAAGTTTCTGATTTTACTCAATCGGCAACTCGTTTGAGTGAACTGTTGCTCGCGCCGGTGGCGTCACACATCGCTGGCAAACGTCTGGTCATCGTCGCTGATGGCGCGTTGCAATACATTCCGTTTGCCGCTTTGCCGTTAAACGAATCTGCGGTCGGGAGTCGGGAGTCGGAAGTCAACAAACCGCCAACTACCAACCGCCAACCCGAAAGTTCAATATCCGCTGTAGAAAATTTGTCGCGACAAGCCGACTCTCGACTCCCGACTCCCGACGCCCGACTCCCTTTGATCTGCAATCACGAAATCATCAACCTGCCATCTGCTGCCGTGCTCGCCGTGTTGCGACAGGAATTCGGCAAACGACCGACGGCTGAAAAATCTCTGGCTATTTTTGCCGACCCGGTGTTTAACCAGCAGGATGAACGGCTCACGGCATCCGCCGGTTTGAAAAACTCAGCAGCCAGCCATCGAAGGATGAGAACTGTCAGGCAAAGAAGCATCGCAGAATTATTAACCCGCACGGATAAACGCGCCATTGACCGGTTGATGTTTTCCAGCAAAGAGGCGGAGGCGATTTTGCAATTGGTAAACTCAAATGACGCTTTGCAGGCGACAGGCTTTGCCGCAAGCCGCGATACGGTTTTGCAAAGTGAGTTGAGCCGCTATCGGTTCATTCATTTTGCGACTCACGGCTTACTGGATAACCATAACCCGGAAATGTCCAGCATCGTCTTATCGCTTTATGATGAAAGCGGCAAATCGCAAAATGGTTATCTGCGATTCGCCGACATCTGCGATTTAAAATTGAATGCCGAACTGGTGGTGCTCTCAGCCTGCCAGACGGCGCTCGGCAAAGAGTTTCGCGGCGAAGGGTTGATGGGACTAACGCGCGGCTTTATGCAGGCTGGCGCTAAACGTGTGGTCGCGAGCCTCTGGAACGTGAACGACAAAGCCACTGCCGAGTTGATGAAACGATTTTATAAAAAATTACTGGTTGACGGGTTGCGACCATCAGCCGCACTGCGCCAGGCGCAAATCGAGATGTTTCAGAGCAAGCCCTGGAAATCGCCTTATTTCTGGGCAGGATTTACTTTGCAGGGTGAATGGCGTTGATCATTGGGGAATTGCCAGTCCACGCAAGCTTCACTCCCTTCCTGTTTTTTCCCATTGAAAATTGTTATAAAGCGTTTCCTCGGAAACCGAGATTGATGCACAATCAATAACCTGTGGGGTAGGGTCTGACTGCTTAGAGCGATTTGCAGTTGAATGTAGGGGCACTGCCCGGAACGTGATGACCATCATTGGCTTCGCAACATCCGGGCAGCCACCAGGGCTGCCTCTACATGGCTTCTTACATTCATTCGCAAACCGCTATCGAACCAAAATTCAAGTCAGGCGCAACACGCTGGTTGAGGTGGGTTATTCGCAAAATCAAGTGGGAAATAGATGAAGTTGCCTTCAATAAGCTATTGCTGCATTTCGACGCCGATGTGCATCGCGCGGCTCAGTTGTATGAACTCATGCGTGACCAACTCATCCGTTTTTTTGAAAGCCGAGGTTGCAAGAGTGCGCCGGAACTCACCGATGCAACCTTTAACCGGGTCATGCGCAAAATCGCCGAGGGCACAGAGATTGCCGAGACTGCGATTGGCGCTTATCTCTACAGCGTGGCGCGCAATGTTCTTAAAGAATACTGGCACAATGCCGGTCATCAAAATATCGAGTTGAATGAATTGCCGCCCAGCCTGCACCCTGCGGAAAATCCTAACCATACCGAGGAAAGGTTGGAACGACGCCTTGAACGCGAACGAAAGCTTGAGTGTCTCGAATCCTGCGTGCAGAAGCTATCGGAAACCGAACGTAAAATGATTCTCAGCTATTATCAGGGCGAAACCGGTCTTAAAATTGAGAATCGCAAAAAGCTTGCCGAACGTTTCAATCTGACGTTGACCACCCTGCGCACCAGAATCTTTCGCATTCGCGAGCGTCTGGAACGTTGTGTCGAAGATTGTTATGAAAAATTCACCGGTCAGTGAAATGGAATTCACATTTTCTCATTTAGTGTCAGGGGGGAAAATTGTTAAACAAAAATAACAATGTAAGCGCGTTGACCCGGTATCTGCTCGGACAGTTGAGCGAAGCCGAGCAAACTGCAATTGAAGAGAGCTATTTTACCGATGCGGACTATTTTGAGCAGTTGAAAATTGCTGAAGCCGAATTGCTCGACGATTATGTCAACGAGCGTTTGTCGTCTGCCGACCGCCAAGCCTTTGAGAAAACCTATCTCTCATCGCCGAGTCGTCGCCGGCGCGCAACCTTTGCGGCGGTCTGGAAAACCTATGTCGCCAATCAACCCTTAATCGCGGGAGGTAAAGCGCCCGAAGGCGCTTTTTTCCGGAAGATTAAACGACCCTGGATATGGGTTCCGGCAACCGCCGCGTTATTACTGCTCATTGGCGGATTCTGGCTTGGTTTGCAAAACCAAAATTTAAATGTGGAGATTGAAAAAGCCATCGCTCAGGAAAGCGCCAGAATCGATGCCGAAATACAGGAGAAATTCAATGCCGCTCGCGAATTCGATGAACCAATTGCCCGCGAAAACCTGCCGCCGCCATCCCCCGCTCCGCAACCCAAGGATGAAAACCAGAATAATCATCAACTCATTGCCTCAATCGTTCTCAATCCCGGCGGGGTCAGAAGTTCAAGTCGAATGAACACCCTTGAGGTAAGTGCGACGACCAAAACCATCCGTCTCGTCCTGCCATTCAAAAGCGCGGAAAGCTATAAAAATTATGACGCTGTCATCGAAAAGCCCGACGGCGCGCCCGTATTCAGTGAAGGCAATCTCCCTGTGCAAAAAACTGCCGCGCAAAATCAGGTCATCTGGAAGCTTGCGGCAGGCGTCCTCAATGAAGGTGATTATCTGATCACTTTGCGCGGCATCAATGCGGCAAATGAAAGCGAAGATGTCGCCGATTATCAACTTAGAATCCGCAAAAAATAATTCTGCGCTTCGCCCAAATAACCCTCCTCCGAAAAATCCACGTAATATTTTTCGCTTTTCTGCATATACCAGTGAAAGGCGAGTTGCTTTTAAATGAGCGAAGAAACCGGCACAGAGAACGCTGATTTTATGAAATTGAGTTAGACACGCCTTCGACGAGTACGCCGCTTTACCGGTTTACTGGCTGGCAATCAATCAGGTTGGCGTAAGAATCGTCAGAAAGGGGAAGGCGTGTCTTGTTTCATCACCGGTTCAACATCATTTCCGCCAATCAACAACCTCTCCTCTTCAACGGTCGCGTCATCCAGAACACTGGCAACCACGGCGCGAGTACGATTTGCCAGTTCGCGGGCGCGCTGTTTGATTTCCAGTTTGTTCAATTCTTCGGTAAGCGGTTCAACGGCAATCGGCGGATGAAAAGTGATGGTCAATTCGCCGGAGCGCGGAAAGGTTTGATGCACAGGCCAAATCTCATAAGCCCCTTCGTGAATCGTAACCGGCAAAATCGGAATGCCGTGGGTGATGGCTAAGCGAAAAGCTCCGGCTTTAAAGGGCATCAACTTGCCGTTTTTTGAACGCCCACCTTCCGGGAAAATCACCAGCGCATCACCGCGCTTGAGTAACTCAATGGCTTCGCGTTGGGCGTATTTATCGGTGGATTCGAGTTTCACGGGAAAAGCTCCAAAGCTGCGCATAATCAAACCGAGTCCGGGAATTTCAAACATTCGCGCCCACGCCATATAGCGCACCCGCCGGTAAATCGGAATGGTTATCCAGATGGGGTCTGCATAGGTCAGATGATTCGGGGTTACAATGCACGCGCCGGATGGCGGAATATGTTCGACACCATTGAATTGAATTTTGAAAAACCAGCGGCTGAGCCATAACGCAACCGGTCGCAGAACAGTGATTACCAATCTCATCTTTTTCTCTTCAGTCGGTAAATTGAAACCGCGAGTCAATTAAACACTGCGCAAAACAATGAGCGCAAGCAAAGTCCCCGCCAGCGCGGAGTAACTGACAGGTCAAGGGGTTGTGAGCTATAGTTAAAAAGCTGATTCGTACCATAACATTCTCAAAGGAGGATAGCTCATGTTAAACGTTGGCGACCAAGCGCCGAATTTCACTGTCAAAACCCACACAGGAGAGGATGTAACCTTGAGCAATCTCAGAGGCAAAAAGGTTGTGTTGTGGTTTTATCCGAAAGCCGACACCCCTGGATGAACGCTTGAAGGAAAAGGCTTCCGTGATCGAAGCCAGGAATTTGCCCGGAAAAACGCTGAAATATTCGGCGTCAGTTTTGACACTCCCGAAGAAAATCTCGCCTTCGCGCAAAAATTCGACTTCCCTTTCAAATTACTCTGCGATAAGGAAAGAAAAATCGGCATAGCTTACGGGGCTTGTGATACACCCGACGCCGTTTATGCCAAACGCATCTCTTATGTAGTTGATGAGCAGGGCAACATCGCTCACGCCTTCGCGCAAGTCACTCCCGGTACACACCCGGATGAAGTGCTCGCGCTGCTTTAGAACCCATAAAACCCAAAGGGGTATGATAAGCAACTTATCACGCCCCTTTGGGTTTTGAATTCACGCTTGCTTTGCTTAAATGGTAATGCGCGTGCCGTCGAATTTCGTTAAGGAGAAGCCGCCGAAACTTTCGTGATAACAACTCTTGGTATCGCGCAAAATATTGATGGCGACCGCTTCGCCGAGTTTGTTGGCTTCCGTAGCATCGGTGCGCCAGTGTACGCCGGCGATGTTTCTGCCTTGGGAAATATTCGAGGCAATCTTATTCAATTCGCCGCCAACGGTGAGCGGTTCGCCCTCGTAAGGCACCAGCGATTGTCCATCGGCGCTTGGCATCACCGGGTTTTTAATGACTGCCGATTCATCAAAGAAAGCCTTGAGCATGGTTACGCAGGCACCAGCAACGGTCGCGTGTCCCGAACCATAAGAGGTATGAACGGGTGAGCCTTCCGGGAAGACTTGCGGCAACAGATGCGAACCATATTGGCTGAACACCTGATTCAATACACTTGAGCGCGTCAGGTCTGCATGGAACGGATAGGTAGCGCGATTCAATCGTTGAACTTCGACACGCCCACCGAACTCTTCTGGACGCAAACGGCGATGCACCATCCATTTCTGGAACCATTGGGCTTTGAGGGCGCGTGATGACGGTTCACAGACCATCGTAGCGATTGCCGGAGCGCCGAAAGTGCCAAACCCGACTTGCGATATGGACCCCGAAACGCCAACCGGCAAAGCTCTGCCGGCTCCTCCGTCGAGGATTTGCCCGTAAGGATTGCCCGCATCCAGCGGATAACCGCCATTTGCCAACACCAGAAAGGCGACAAAATAGGCTTGGAACAACACGTCTATGTGAACATAGAAACTGAGGTCACGACCATTGCGACAGAAATAGGCGTCGCCATTGGTGAACTGTTGCGTGGGCACAACCCCGTTTTGCACATCGAGCCATTCCTGAAAGGTGGTCATGAAATCAATGCCCGGCACATGGGTTCTCACGCGCTGGTCAATTTCCTGCGCGCCAAAGCCTGCGGGTTGCAAAAGAAATTGCGAAATGTAAGGACCCGTGGTGCAGCCCGCATAAGTATCGCGGAAAAGCATTTGCGGAGTGACGCGCCCACCTGCCTTAGGTCCGTGAAAATCCGACATCGTCGATAAATCATCGGCAGCGGCAGCAGCCAGCGGATGGGTTTCGTATTCTGTGAACGCAACATCGCGAAGCAATGCCATCCAGTAAAGTTCAACCATTTCCCCGGCTTCTTCGGCGCTCGCAAAAGCCGGGGACGGAGGCATCTGCAATTTATAGGAATCCGCGCCTTCGAGATCGAAAGCGTAACCGGATTGCGGATTGACCAGGCGACGGCGACGCGACTGATCAGCGGTGCCGAAATGACCACTGGTGACCAGCGCATCAAAATCAGCGTTTTTGCCGCTGCTCAGCGCATTGATGAACGCCTGATAAGCCGCCGGGTCAACTTCGCCGGTGGTCGGGTGATGTTTCAACGATTTTGTAAAACTGCCGATTTTATTGGCATATCGCGCTTCATCGCCATTGTCTGGATGCCCCGGGTCTGGTACAGCGCGTTGTTGCGCCGCCATTGATACGCGGGTTTGATAAGCGGTTTTTGCGCGTTTATTGCTGCCGAGCGGGCCAAGCACCTGAGTGTCGATCTCTTGCGCTTCCTGCGCCTGCGCAGTTTCGACACCAACGATGCTGACCACACTTGCCGCTACGGTAGCCGCGCCGATTTTCTCCAGGAATTCGCGGCGGTCTGTAGAAGCAGGTTTAGCTGGTGATTGGGATGAGGCATCGGCGCGGGTGTCCGATGCAGATTTTTGCTCGATTCGTTTTCTCATGACTAGCCCCCAATATTATTTTTGGTCAGGATTTTCTATCAAAACCCCAACGAGAGTGCAAATTATTCTGATTTATCACAGGGGCAAGCATCGAAATAATCACTTGATGAGGAACAAAGATTCCGGTCGTTTTTTCGATTACAGCTTTTCTATCGCATAAAGAAAACGAAGTCAACTTGGATAAAAAGTTATTGCAGTTCCCCGAACCGCGCTTCGACCATTGTCGGGGGCTTGGTGGCGAGTAAATGTGGCGGTTCAGTCCATCCGAACGCACACCTTAATAAAGTAAGCTGCGTCTCCTGTTCAATCAACATTCGGGCGAGATTGTCGAACAAATCATAACGCGCGGCATAAAGCGGCAGGTAATTATTTTCACAAAGACCCGCTATGGAAAATCCGCATAGAGATGACGCTTCCATCAACTTCACACGCAAATTGTGAATGGCTTTACCGGGCAAACTCACCCAGCCAACGCCAAGTATCGCTGCCGCAGCGAGTCCGACTGCCGAAGCCGCCAGCGCCTTTCCTGCGCCGCCTTTCTTGATATCGAAATCGTAAAGGTGAATGTCGCCCTGTTGCTGGTAATACGCGGGGTTGCCAAACAAACGACAGAACGCGAAAACCAAATCGTTCAATGATAGTGGACTCAACCACCAACCGTTCATCCTGCCTCTGCCATACAACAGGGTTTTATTGAGCAGCATCACCCGCGAGGTAAAATCTCCGGCAAGTTCGGCTGTCAGCCAGCCTCGCCTGTAGGCTGAGAGCGCCATTTGAAGCGCCTGCACGCATGAGGCATGTCGCGTCAACGATAAAGCCCATTGAGCGCCTGTCGGGTCTTCGGGAGTTGGTTGCACAAGCAGTTGGCTGGGCGGCAAGAGTTGTTCAGGGGGAATTTGATTGAGCGCCGCAAGAAAATTGATTAACGGCTTTTTCATCGGCTCAACGATCAGCGCATCCGGCAGGTGAAAGAGATTCATGAGGTCTTCCAGTAACAGCGCGATTTCCGGTGTCGGTTTACCAAGCGCCGCCGACAACTTCGCCAGAGATTCAGGGCTGGATAAATATTGAAAACACGGCGCTGGATTCAAGAAGTCGAATTGCAAACGAGCCAGGTCGTTGAGTTCGAGATTAAAAAATCTCCGGCGATTATGAAACAACACGCGCCCCGCCAGTCGTCTATCGGTCAGCATGAAAAACATATCGAATTCATCACGATATGAATCATCGCCAAGGGCAATCACCTGTTCGCCAATCGTGTGATCAAGCCCTGCGCCGCTGGCGGCAATCGCCTGATTGACTTTTTCGAGGGTGAGAATATGCGCCAGTTTAATTTTGCGATGTTGCAGATATTGTTGCGCCAAGGAGTAAATGCTTGGGGGTGCCTGCATTATTATCCTCCCTCCTGCTGCTTTGCAGTGAAAATAGATAAGAGTTTACCGGTTAATTTCATGAGGTAAAAAACAAACCACGCTGAGCGTGCCTTCAAATGAAGGTAGGCATTTTCTTACTCACTCCTTTTTTCATGGACGCTGAAGATAGAGACCGCACTGCCGGCATCAGCAATACGGTCATAAAATCCGGATTGAGTAATTCCGGTTAAAACCGGTAATCAAATTCAAGGGATGCAGCCCTGCATGCAGGCAGCTTTCAAAGCTCGTCCTGCAAGCTGTAGATTTGTCCAGATGATATTGAATTTCTCATTGAAATTATCATAGGAACTTTTCAGGCTGGATACCTCCGATGAATAATCCTCGCCCGTCCTTTTCAGCTTATCCTGAAGGTTTTGTAATCTTCCGCTAAAATCGCGAATCGCCTCGATGAACGCCTGCGCCTGATTTGCCAAATCTCGAAGATTTCCATCATTCAAGCGACTGGGCGCATCTTGCGAGAGTCCAGAGATTGCGGCAAGCGCACGTTCTCTTAAATCGTTGCTCGCCTTCAAGGCGCTATCCCGATCTTTTTGCTCGGCGTATTTAACGGTGTCGTCATAGTAACGCTTAAAGTCTGCATAGGGATCGGCGCGCGCGCGGTCAAGTTGAGCCGAAACGGTGATTGCCGAAACCATAAACAGCAACAGTAATTGTAAAGATTTTAAAATCATGTTTACCTCCGTAGGGTGATTAGCCAATACCCGGGTCAATGGAATGGAACCCTGGAAAACGTTCATCCAAGCGTCCCGTGAATAACAAAATAATTGGCAAGTCCCGAGCGAGAAGCTTTTACTCGATCAGGCAATAATGGATTGAAGACTTCGCAGCCCGATTGGAGAGTTCACCAGATTCAATCAGGCAGAATAATCCGGTCTTTTATTGTGGGATTAGACCGGCATCGATGGCTAAGGTGCGAAGCAACCTGCCATCGGGCATTCCCCATATTTTAATGGTGCCGTCAGCACTACTGCTCAGCAAAGTCTTGCCATCGGGGGTGAATGCCAGACAGGTCAAATTCTTGAGGTGGCTTTTGAGCCTGCGGCTTTCTAACCCCGAGGCTACATCCCAGAGGATGGCTTCATTATAAGTAGTGTCAAACCCTCCGCCACTTGCCAGGGTGTTGCCATCCGGGCTAAAGGCGACTGTCCAGACTCGGGTTCCGCTGCCTTTGAGCGGACTGTGTTCCGCGCCGACGCTCAGGTCCCACAGATAAATCGAGGTGTCGCCGCTGGCAGCCGCAAGCATTTTCCCGTCTGCCCGGAAAGCAATGCCATTGACAAAATTTCGATTGATTTTCCCCAGATGCTTGCCGGTCGAAATCTCCCATAGATGAACCCCGAACTGACTGACTTGCCGGTCAATGTTGCCTTCAGCACAACTGGCAGCCAGACTCTTTCCATTCGGGCTGAAGGCAATCGCGCGAAGTTCACTAAACTGACCGTACGCCCCGAGTTCAGTCAACGAACCGAAGGTTTGTACTTCGGTTCCCGTGGAGAGGTCCCAAATTTTTATTCTCTTGGTTTTTTCGGCATAAAACCCTGCCAGAGCCACTATTTTCCCATCGGCGCTTACTGCCATTTGAGTTCCCATTCCGGGATCGCTAATTGTGCGGAGTTCTTTACCCGCAGAAATATCCCAGATAGTGACCGCTTTATCGGCAGTTCCGCTCACCAGCAGTTTGCCATCGCTGCTGAACGCGACTTTAAAGACCCACCCTTGCCGCCCCTGGAATTTCCGCAGTTCTTTTCCCGTTGCCACATCCCACAATCGGACGATGCCATAATCGTACCCACTGGCAACCATCTTGCCATCCGGGCTGACGGCGATTGAATAAACCGGACTTGGCGCAAAAAAACTGCCGGGAAAAGGTTCACCATCGAGAGCGTTCAGGGATTTCGTCGCTGTCACAGAAAAAGCCGCAAAAATCAGCGCCAGAATAACTTTTTTCATACTCTCTCCTTTCTTGAACAGTTCATAATCTATTAAACCGTGAGTTCCCTATAGTGGGATTATTAAGGTTTACAACTTAGTGCAGTTTCAGTGACGGATCGCCGAGTAGAATTCAGGTCATCGGCATATCCGGATTATTGACCGATAGCTTCGCCGGTTGCGGCGCTTCTCCCAACATCAATTTGCTTGCGCTATCGTTGGTTGTGCTCAAGTCGGAGTTTGAATTGGCATTGATGCGTGCCTGCCGCAACCAATCCGCGCCGCTGTTGTTGCTCAAGATCAAGGGCAAAAAACAGCACCGGGGTCAAACCGATAAAGACAGCTTGGTTGGTGACCGTTTTTTTCAAGACCTTATCTCCCGAATTTTGCCGGCAGGTGAATTTTCGCGCGTTGAGGTTTCTACTCAATTTTGCTTTGGGAATCGTCGTCCGCGCTGATTAACGCCGGTTTATCGGTTAAGCGATTGAGGGAATCTCCGGTCAATCGTTTAACCAGTGTGGATATCTCATCGACCAGGTTTTCAGTAACGACAGTCGTTGACGGTTGTGAGGGTGGCTCAGCAATCACCTCTGTACTTGCGAATCGCTGGCAGCGAAAAACCGTAATTTTGATGCGGCGTTTGGTCGTCAACCTTCTTCTCCTTTGGCAGTAGATTTTTGCATGGTGTCGGATTTATAATCACAGCCGCTTGCATCTGGCGGTCTGCACCAGGTTGCTTTCTCGTCTGACTAACGACGCAGAAATTATCAGTTGACCGCAACTAAAGTAATGAAAGTTCAGTGAAAATTTAGTGAAAAAACGCGGAACATTACCTCAACCTCCGATAAAGCCGCTTGAATCCTGTCATGCAGCCGACCACCCCTCGAATTTATTCTTTCGGTGAATTCGCCCTCGACCTGACTCAGGGTTGCCTGCTTCACAATGGCGAACCGGTAAAACTGCGACCAAAAGTTTTTGAAGTGCTGCGTTATCTGGTAGAAAATTCCAACCGCCTGGTGAGTAAAGACGAATTGGTCGAAGTAGTGTGGGCGGATGCCATTGTTACCGATAATTCTCTGGTTCAATGCCTGAAAGAAGCGCGGGCGGCATTGCACGACAACGCGCATAACCTGATCAAAACCGTGCCACGACGCGGCTACATCTTTATTGCCAAGGTAAACGAAGCAAAGCCATCGTCTCCCCATTTAGCATTTGCCGAGCAGTTTGAGGGAATCAAGATTGTCATTGAAGACATCGAAGAACGTGAGTCGGCAAATCCGGTTGCTGAACCGGCATTGACGCAGCCTTCCCGGTCGCTGATGTCAGCGCCGAAACCCTATCGCGCTATTGAGGAGGTGATAAAAACTCCTAAGGCAAGGCTCGCAGTAGGGCTTCTTCCCCTCATCCTGCTTGTCGGAGCCATTGGCTATTATTGGCGGACCGCTAGCCCTTCATCAGCCAACAAACTCAAAGCCATTTCAATCCGTATTACCCAGCCGACAATCTTGACAAACAGTGGCGATGTTTACGGCGCAGCCATTTCGCCGAACGGGCAATATCTGGTCTATATCTGGTTGAGACCTCAGACTCGCAGCCTGCGTGTCCAACACCTGTCGACAGGGAGTACGATAGAAATTCTTCCGCCCATTCCGTCCCACCTTCAGCCGACCTGTAATTATTGGGGGGTGCTTTTCTCAGCCGATAGTAACTATATCTATTATTTGCTGGTCGATGATGGAGAGAATCTCCAGGGCGCGCTCTTTCGTGTACCCGTTCTTGGCGGGCACTCACAAAAGGTAATCAGTCATGTGAATAGTGCGTTTGAGTCGCCCGACGGGAAGCACATTGCCTTCATCCGTACCAATCAAATTCCGGGACTCTCCCGCTTGATGATTTGCAACAGAGACGGCACAAACGAGCAGATTCTCTCGACCATTGATACGAACTCAAGGTTCAATTCGCTCGGTTGGTCGCCGGATGGGACGAACATCCTGTATGTGTTCCGCCAATATACGCCAGAAGGTTACTTCCATTATCTGGCGGAAATTCCCGCTTCAGGTGGCACCGAACATCGCCTGATTCAACCCCGGCGCGAACGCATTATTGCGGCGGCATGGTTGCCGGACAAGAGCGGTCTGATGATGAATGCCGTTGATGCGCAAACCAATCTCCCGCAAATCTATTTTGTCGCTTATCCCGGTGGTGAGGTACAGCAACTGACCAACGACTGGAATAATTACAAAGGACTTACGATCACCGCTGACGGTCGCACGGTCGTTAGTGAAGTATCCGGCGGCACAACCAATCTCTGGTTGATGCCCAAAGACGCCCCCAGACAGGCTGTGTCACTGGCAAGCAGTTCGAGGGGCTGGTATTACGGTTTGTCCTGGACACCCGACAAGCAACTTGTTTATAACGCCTACGAAAACGGCGTTAGTCAAATCTGTAAGATGACAATCGATGGTAGTCATCGCCAACAACTCACTTCCGCACCCGGACACAACGCTGACGCCTCTGTTACCCCTGACGGGCGCTTTATGGTCTTCTATTCAACGCGCTCCGGCAGCGCTCAAATCTGGCGCATGACCGTGAATGGAGACGATCCGGTTCAACTCACTCATTCCCATGTGGGAGTATTCAAGCCGCAAACATCGCCTGATAGTCAATGGGTGTATTACACGGCGGATGTACAGGGAAGTTGGCAGGTGTGGAAGGTGCCGATAACCGGCGGCAAGGAGGAGTTAGTCGAGGCTGCCCCGGTAAAGGTCTGGGCGATTTCGCCTGATGGTAAGATGCTCGCCTACAGTTTCTTCGATGAGCAAAATAAGCAAATGCAGGTCGCCGTGCGGCGACTCGACGAAAACGAGCCATTCCGCTATTTCGACATCGCCGCTGAAGTAAAGTTAGAGTGGACCCGAGACGGTCGGGCGCTGACTTATATTAATTCCCAGTCTACCTCAAAAAACATCTGGGTACAGTTGTTAGATGGTGAGGAGGCGCGACCGCTGACGGCGCTGGGCGCAGACCAGTGGATCGCCGCTTACGCCTGGTCACCCGATGGTGAAGCTTTGGCGTATACCCGTGTTAATACCACCTTTGACGTGGCACTGCTCCAACTGAAATAGCTACATCTCCATATTGGTTGGTGAAAACGGGTTCATTAAAAATCAAAAGAATTCGTCCGGTGTCTGATGTCGCCACATCGGATTGGTCACCGCCTCTTATTCATACCTGCCGAGATAAATTAGTTCCTCGTAATCCAGCAATCCGATTCGCAATCTATCAAGAAATCCCAGCCGCCCAAGTACATTCACAAAAAACTCTGTGGACTCGGAAAAATGAATACCGATGAAAGAAACTGAGGTTGTAATCCATCACAACCAACCTCCTGTATAAGCTCCCTGGTCTTCCTGAATGTGAACAATGAAAGGTCGCTGTACACCTGCTGAACGTATCTTTTCCTTAAAAGCCAACGGATTATCGCCGTGAGCAATCAATCGGTCACCATCCAAGGCAACCCATTGTCCTACATATTCGCTTCGATTTTCGGCAATTCACGCCATTTCTCTTGAACGATCAATGTGCGGCAATCGCGCTTTACGAATTTCCGGTAAGGTCTTTTCCATAATGCACCTCTTTACCGTTGAGTTTAATACAAAGCCGGAATTGCCCAAAATAAAAAGGCGGCAAATTGCAGCCGCCTAGTTGGTACTTCATTTTTTAATTTGATCAATTCTCATCATTGCCGGTGCCGGCTTGCGGACTGCGCGGGCGTTCGGGCGCAAACCCCACGCTTTAGCTATGCAACGATGATGGTCAAAAATTCACTGCCGCTCCAAGCTTGTTCAAAAACCAGCAAGCCTGTGACAAAAGAGCCAAGCAATGGATCATGCACTCTAACCCCGCGGGTCGTTACCGAAACCGCAACTTGAGCGTGCAATCCGAATTGTCCATAAGCTCGCAAATCAATTCCAACAATTGGGAACCGCCCTGAACGCAATTCGTCGCGCAAATCCTGAAGCCGCAACCCATAATCTTCATACGAATGCAAAAAGCCCAGCGCCCGCGCCGCTGCGACTATGGCTGACGAGGTTACAGAGCCTTGCGGTGACCAATCACAAAGTTTTCGCACCTCTTTTTCCGAGAGCATTACGCCTTTAACTGCCAACACCATTCTCAGGCAAGCAGGCAAACAAGAGTTATCTTTTTCCTGTTTGTATAAAGGCGGTCTTAATAGCGGCATGGTGTTTTTTCCTCAAGCGGTCAGCGGCTTCATGAATTTGTTTATGGTTTGTGCAGCTTTTCAATTCAAGCGTGTTTAAGTTGATTATCGCTTCTCCTACTTGCCCCACAACCATGCCGGGAGTCACGAACAAAATAGGCACTCGCCAGTGCTCCTTGATGGCATCGGGTTCAGGTTCTCCTGCACAAAATTGACTGCCGACTTGTGACAGTAATAAACGATTCACCCGCGCTCGCGCCTGCGCTGCATTGAGATTGGTTTTGTAAAGCAGAATATCTTTTTGCCGCTTCATAATGCTCAAAATATAACAGCCCGATTATGTTGCCACAATCAGGCTGTCGGAGTTACGAATTGTCGGTTAGTTTAATTTTCGTCATCATTGCCGGTGCCGGCTTGCGGACTGCGCGGGCGTTCGGGCGCAAGCCCCGCGCCGAGGTGATTGAAATTCAGTGCCGCGTTGAAAATTAAAAAGAACTCGCCCTGTGTTTGATGTCGCCACATCGGATTGGTCGCAAACATCACGACATGACCACGACCTACAGGAAGATCAACCACTGCGGGTTTGCCTGCAAGTTCGCTGCCGCCCGCAAGCATACCGCTCACCAACAAATTCTTTTCATCCTGCGCGAAACGCAAAATCACTCGCGGTCGCATGTTGGCAGGAAGTGGCGCGCCGCCACCGCCGAATCCTTGTCCGCCGCCTTCACCACCGCCGGTCATTGGCGCGGGTTGCGGCATTCCCTGAACAATATCCGGGTCTGTAAGCGTTCCGCGCCCCGAAGGTCTGCCGGTTGCGCCACCGCCAAACTGTCCGCCTCCGCCACCACCGGCAAATCCCCCACCGCCGACTTGCAGGAGCGGCGATTGACTGAAATAGATTTGCAGCGAATCACTGTAGCCATAGGCTATCGGACTTTTGCGGTCAACAAATGAGGCATTCATGATTGAACCGCGCGCATTCAATTGCCGCGATTCCTGAATGCTGACGCCTGTGGTGATGCCGTAATCAATCGTCAGACTCGCGGTGTTGGTGATCGGCATAAACAAGCCGCCGTCTTCAATGAACTTCTGCAAGTTCGCCATACCTCGCAGTTCGATGCCGCCGCGCATATCCGCCGTCTGGTCGGGTGAATTGGCAAAATTCGGCGTAATGTCGGATTTCATCCAGGGGATTGGGTCGCCGCGTTTTGGCAGACCATTGACGATGGATTGCGCCGTGCCACCTACGGGCGGAAAGATAATCACATCATATTTGTCGCGCAGATTCAGAGTGTCGCGAATTTCATGCACGGAGATGTATTTGTAAGGAATGCCGAAGCGATCAAATTCGATGCGATACCAGCCATCATTTTGGGTGTTCGTCCAGGTGTGCAAAATCGCTATGCGCGGCACCGCGAGTTCATGGGTTTTGACTTCGGGAACTTTATCAACCGCCAGCGCATTTACGCCATATTCAGCGACGGCGCTTTCGAGTTGTTGCCGCAGATTTGCCGGATTGCCTTCGGATTTAATGATGAATGAACCGGCATTGAATTCCTGATTGCCGACTTTGAAGGCTTCTTCTGCTGCCTGCATCTTCACGTCTTTCAACTTGAAACGTAAAGAGGCAAGGGTGTTGTCGGTGTTGTGATTGATGACGTAGGCGGCGTTTGCTGAGCCAATCATTTTGCCGGTGATTTTGGCATCGCTTGTAAGCATCACCATCGGGGCGCTGAGCACGTTTTTATCGGTGACGCGAACCGTCTTGATGTTGCGCATCGCGCCAAGCGTCCACCCCGTATCGTCATAAGGTCGCGGGTCGTTGACGTTGTAATACTGCGTATCCATCATCATATCCGCCATGCGCGAATAGGGTTGATCCATGCGGATGATGTAGGAACCGGAGGGAAATTTCTGTCCTTTGGCTTCAAAGTCTTTGGTCGCGGTGTGGACTTCAATGCCCATCAAACGCAACAGGTTTACCATGTCTGCGGCTTCAACGGGTCGCGGCGTATCGCCGGGAATCACATAAGCCGCAGGCCCTTCATTCATCGCTTTGGCAATGGCGCGTTTGCTCTTGATATAAAAATTATTGAGAAACCGCTCTTTATCATTGGCAACTTTATTCATCGCCAGCAAGATAGCCGATTGCTGCATATTGTTGTTGTTGCGTATAGACCATTTGACATTGGGCCAGGGCGGATTCGGGCGAAACCAGTCGCGTTGCGATTGCGCGCCGACCACGCGGTCTTGGGTGTCCGCGCCGCCATTGCCGAAAGTTTCATAAAACCTGCCAATCGAGTTATGCCCGTTCGCCACATAAAACATATAATTCGGCGCCCAGCCATCATAAAATCCATGCGTCCACACGCCGGGTACGCCGCGTTTGGTCATCTCTTCGATTTCGTGATAGGCAAGCGCATGCCATTCATCAACCACCAACGGGTCAAGCCAGGCGTTATAAGGTCCTGTGCCTGTAGAGGTATACAAAAACGGCACCGATTCGTGCAGGTCGTGCAGCACCTGCGGGTGATATTCGAGAAAGATTTTCATTTGATTGCGCGACAGGGCAAGCGCCATGCCCAAGCCATCGCGGTTATTGTCATGGGCGACGTACTTGCCCCAGAAGAGCAGCGACGGCGCTTGTTTGCCGGGATTGGCTTTGCGCCAGTTGTACAAATCGACCATGCGGTCGCGCCCGTCAACTTCCAGCGCGGGGGTAATCATCACGATTAAATTTTTGCGAATCGCTTCGATGAACGGCGTCTCCTGCACCGCAAGGCGATAAGCCATCTCCATCAACATTTCAGGCGAGCCGGTTTCCGGCGAATGAATTGAACCCGATGCCCAGTAAAAGGCTTTGCCTTCACTCATTAAGGGTTTGGCTTCGGCATCGGTGAGTTTACGCGGGTCGGCAAGCTTGGCGGTGATTTCTTTGTAACGGTCGAGTTTGGCGAGATTGGCTTCATCGCTTACCAGAATCGTCAATTGTTCTCTGCCCTCTTCAGATTTTTCAGGAGCGACAAAAACCCTGACGCGCGGCGTGGCTTTTTCCAGTTCACGATAATACCGATAAAGGTCTTTGGTGTAAGTGAGTTTATTCGGGGTGCCGGCGATATAGCCGAGAACTTTTTCCGGCGTCGGCACTTTATCCGAAGCTGGCAAATGGTCTACAAATTCGGTTAGGAAGGCTGGATTGGTCGTATATTCTTTGATTTTTGCGGTGTACCCCTCATCAATTTTTTGAGCAGCAGGAGCGGTCGCCGCTTTGGTTTTCTCTTTTTTCTGCTGCGCGAATGTTGAAAAACTCGAAAGCGCCAGAAGTACGACAAGCCACAGCGCACACGCAGACTTGAGCGCAAGCAAGCGTTTAGGGTTCATAAATCCTCCGATGATTTTGGTGTATACAATGAGAACCGTCAGGAAAAGAGAAAAGGGCAGCCCCAGACAATAGGCGAATTCCCTTATTTCGCCCTTTGCTGCTTGCCTCTTGCCTTTTGCCTTAAATAAACGATGATGTTTCGGGAACGCTCGCATCCGCGCCAGTGGAAGCACGTCTACGAACGCGCCCGTCTTGTGCGTATAGACTGAAAAAACCTTTGCCCGGTTACAAAATATTTTTTTTATTGATAAATATTTTTTTCAGGCAGGCAAATCGTCGCAGCCGAAGCCGCTTTTTGCAAGCTCAATTGACAATCGCTTCGGTTCAGCCTTAGCGTATTGGACTCAGAAAATATTTAGGATTTTATGAATCTGAGTGCCGGCAAAAAGTTAGCCCATTACGAAATCATCGCGCCGCTCGGCGCAGGCGGCATGGGGGAAGTGTATCGCGCCGTTGATAAACGCCTGCACCGTGATGTGGCGATTAAAATTCTGCCGCAAAAATTTGTCGAAGACCGCGCTGCCATCGAACGCTTCACCAGAGAAGCGCGCGCCGCTTCAGCCCTGAATCACCCGAATATTTTAACCATTTATGATATTGGCATCATTCAAGGCTTGCATTACATCGCCACCGAATACATTGACGGACGAACGCTTCGCGAACAATTGAAACAGGCGCGATTCAATTTGACCGAGGTTCTCGACATCGGCATACAAATCGCAAATGCCCTCAGCGCGGCGCATCAAGCGGGACTGGTGCATCGCGACATCAAACCGGAAAACATTATGCTGAGAGGCGATGGTTATGTGAAGGTGCTGGATTTCGGCTTGGCGAAGTTGACCGAGCGCGATGCCCTCAATCTCGATGAAAATGTTGCTGCCATCACCGAAACCATGACCAATCCCGGTACGATCATCGGCACGGTGTTTTATATGTCACCGGAACAGGCGCGCGGCATTCAGGTCGATACCCGTAGCGACATTTTCAGTCTCGGTATCGTGCTTTATGAAATGCTCGCGGGCGCACATCCCTTTGCGGGGAAAACCATCAGCGATGTGCTGGCGGCGATTTTAACCGCCCAACCCGCGCCGCTCTCAACCGTTTTATCCGCTGTCCCATCCGAACTCGAATGGAGCATCGGGAAAGCTTTATCGAAAGACCGCGACGAGCGTTATCCGAGCATTAAAAATCTCCTGAATGATTTGAAACGCCTCAAACAACGGTTGGAATTTGAAGCGGAACTGAGGCGCGTCAACGATTCCGGCGCAAGCGCCACAGCCTTTTATCAAAGCAGTCAACTGACCGTACAATTGCCGACCGAAATGGTTTCAAAAACCCAATTGTTCCCGGCTCCTGCGCCACCAAAGCCGCGAACCCGTCGGGCAATTGATTCGCTTGCCATCCTGCCGCTCTTTAACGCTACGGATGATGTCAATGCAGAGTATCTTTCCGACGGCATCACCGAAAGCATCATCAATTCTTTATCGCAACTTCCGAAACTCAAAGTGGTGCCGCGCTCAACCGTCTTTCGTTATAAGTGTAAAGATGTTGACCCGCAGGAGGTCGGACGCGAACTCGGCGTGCGCGCAGTGCTTGCCGGGAGAGTTCTTGTGCGCGGCGATTTTTTAATCATCAAAACCGAACTCGTCGATATTGCCAAAGAGTCGCAACTGTGGGGCGAACAATACCGCCGCAAGATGACCAACATTTTCACCTTGCAGGAAGAGATTGCCGAAGACATCAGCGAAAAATTGCGTTTGAAACTCACCGGCGCAGAAAAGAAACGCCTGACCAAACGTTACACAAAAAATGCGGAGGCTTATCAGTGCTATTTAAAAGGGCGTTATTTCGTCACCAGCAAACGCACAGAGGAGTGGATCAAAAAAGGCATCGAAGCTTTTCAACAAGCGATTGACCTCGACCCCAACTATGCGCTCGCCTATGCGGGGCTTGCCGATGCCTACGCCTTTCTCGCCTCTTCGACCGGCGGCTGGGCGCCGCGCGAGGCTTACCCGAAAGCCAAGGCGGCGGTATTGAAAGCTTTGGAAATTGATGACGCACTCGGCGAAGCCCATACCGCGCTGGGATTTTCCTTTCTGCTTTACGATTGGAATTTAGCCGAAGCCAAACGCGAGTTCAAACGCGGCATCGAACTCAGCCCCAATTATGCCAATGGGCACGACGGGCTGGCGTTTTATTTCAAAGCTCTCGGGCGGCACGCCGATGCCATCAAAGAATGTCTGCAAGCGCAACGGCTTGACCTGCTCTCGCCCTTTGCCTACGTCAGTCTGGGCTGGGCGCACTATTTTGCGAAAGATTACGATTTGACGATTGAGCAATGCCGCAAGGCGCTCGAATTGGACGCCCATTTCACCTTCGCCTACTGGATTATGGGGCTGGCATTTTTACAGCAGAAAAAGATGCAGGAAGCCATCACTGCCTTGAGCAAAGCCTTTACTTTTTCAGGCGGCGGCCTGGCCTATGCGGCGCATCTCGGTTACGCCTACGCGCTACTGGGCAAACAGACCGAAGCCCTGGAAGTATTAAACGAGATGGAAGAGTTGGCGCGCGAGAAATATGTATCGGCATACTATTTCGCGATTATCTATCTGGGGCTTGGCGATAAAAATCTCACCTTTGAATGGTTGGAAAAAGCTTATGAAGAACGGTCAGGATTTTTAGTCTTTCTCAATGTCGAACCGATGTTCGATAGTCTGCGCGACGATGAACGCTTCATCGATTTAATCGACCGCATCGGCATTCCCGCTGGAAAATAAGATTGCAACCTTAACCCGAACGAGTTTAAAAATCCGTCAGCGTAAACAGCTAAGAGCCGATGACGGTTTCAATCATCGTCTCTTGAGCATGGGTTCACAAGCGATTGCCAATGATTACGATCTTCCTTGATTGCTGGCACCGCGTTTACCGCCTTGCTGTAAACCTTCGCGGTTTTCACGGTCGGTTACGGGACTGGCAACGCCCGAAACCGGCGACACAGACGACGACCTCTGAACAGCAGGCTCTACTTTTACTCAATCAATTACTCAACCAAACTAATGAAATAATCCCTTTTTCATCAAATGCTTTCCTTTCACTGATCGATTTTTTTCGCCAGTTCACTCGCAGCATAACCATAGATATAGGCAAGCTTGGCATCCTGAGTTTGCGATTGCAAGGTCTGCAAAATTTCCAGTTGCGCCAAAGCAGATTTTTTATCGCCAACCTCTAGATAGAGTTGCCCCAATTTTAATATCATGAGTGCATCATTACCCAACTCGGTGACGGCTTGCTGGCGAGCAGCAATCGCTTCATGGTTCAGTCCGAGTTTAAGCGCCAACCTGGTGAGCATTTCAAATCCCTGTTCTTTCAGTATCCGTTGCTCGCGGGGGTTCGGCTTCCGGATAGCTGCAACGTATGCCTTGCAAGCGTCAATAGATTCCTGTCCAGCACCGCGCTTGATTAATGCCTCAATTTTAATGAACTGATGCTCCATTACTGCCAGCATCAAGGTGGTCTTCCCTTCATTGTTTTTTAACTTAAAATCCGCACCAGCATTCAATAAAATTTCTACCACTTCGTTGAAATCCCCCGCGAGCATTAACGCAGTGCTGCCGTCTTTATCCCTGGCATCTACCTGCGTGCCATTGTCGAGAAAGAACTGAACGAGTTTTGGGTAGCCCGCCAGCGCTGCAACCATTAAAGCCGATTCGCCATAGCGATTTCGTTCATCAATGTTTGCCCCACGCCGGACAAGCGTGCGAACCGCCGCGTCATAGCCTTTCATCGTTGCCATAATCAGCGGCGTGTCGGCGTTCGTATATTTGCCGTCATCATTGTGCTCATCAATGTTTGCTCCGGCGTCGAGCAACAGTTCAATCATTTCGCTGTCACCCTTTCCGGCTGCACTCATCAAGGAAGTTTCGCCCTCGGTGATATTGACATTCAGGCGATAGTTTACCTTGGCTCCGGCTTTTAACAGCGTTTTTACGATTTCGGTTTGTCCTCTGGATACAGCCATCATCAGAGGGGGCGCACCATACTTGCTGTTCCTATTTACATCCGCACCGGATTCGATAACCGCTTTTACTTTTTCGAGGTCGTTATATTCGATTGCCAGAAGCAAATCGGCTGTTGGTTCACCATTATAGTTTGCAACAGGTTGTTTAAGATTAACGGTGCGAGTAATTCCCTTATTCGGGTCAAGGTTATAGGTAAAGGTTTCGCGCTCATCTAGTCGGTAATACTCAGCCCAACGAAAGCCTTGGCGCGGCGGTTCGGTTCTGAGATACCAGTTTCGTTCTACACGTTTATCAATAAAGAGAATGCAGGAACCGGATTCCTGATAACTGCGCGAATTTTTTAAGGCATCTTTATCACTGTAAACGTAAATCCAAAGTGAAAACGGCACAGGGTATTTTGTGGCAAAACCGCTGAAAACTTTTTTGAGATTTGCTTCGCTAAAATGTTGAGGTGGAATGGAGAGGTAAAGGCGTCGGTCATTGGGTGGATTAACTACCCGATTGGCAGCAACCCACACTTCAACCCCGAAGGTGTCATCAAGTTGCCAGTCATCCGGTTGACGTGGGTCTGTTTGCTGAACCTGCGCAGGAACCCGAATGCCAATCAAAAGCATCAAGACAATGGAACTCAGAAAGTAAATCGCTGTGTGGTGTTTCATAGATTACCTTTCCTCAACAGAGATTAATCGAGCTGAATACTCATAACAGGCTCAGAGGAGACATTACTCAATGAACGTGCGGCTTATGAAGCCGTAGCAAAAATTATTCTGCCTTTACGTTGACCTCTAAGAAACAACTCCATGGTTGGTTGAAAATAATTTTGACCGCCGTAAACCAGTTGTTTACAATGGAAGTTCTTTTCGGGGCGTGGCTCAGCCTGGTAGAGCGCTCGGTTTGGGACCGAGAGGTCGGAGGTTCGAATCCTCTCGCCCCGATTCCTCAAAATAAAAAGGGAGCATTTCAACTTGCTCCCTTTTTTATTTTTGTTTCAATGAGCCTGGTAGGACTTGAACCTACAACCTACGCTTTAGGAGAGCGTCGCTCTATCCCTTGAGCTACAGGCCCGCATCAGTCCTCGCGATTATCGCAAACTGAAACTGACAAAGGCAAGAAATGATTTTTCGCGCCGGTTCACTATCAGCAAAGCAAAAATGGTTTATCCGTTATTGATAAGTCAAGCCACGAACCAAGGTTAAGCGAATGACGCTGAGGTGACCGGCAATCGTGGTCTTTGACTGCTTCTTTAACTTCTCTATAAGTCCTGGTAAAAACCGTTCTGCAACAGCGGTCGGCAAAATCCGTTACACCTTGCGCTATTCGTCATATTGCAACAGCGAAGTGACTTTGTAACCTTTTAACTTTTCGCGACCATTCAGGAAATTTAATTCCACGACGAACGCCAGTCCCGCGACGATGCCACCGAGTTTTTCGACTAAATCGACTACGGCTTTTGCGGTGCCGCCGGTTGCCAGCAAATCATCGGCAATCAAGACGCGATGCCCGTTGCCGATGGCGTCTTTGTGAATCTCTAAAGTATCCGTCCCGTATTCCAAAGCATAAGAGACCGATTCGGTTTCAGCAGGTAATTTGCGCGGTTTGCGAACCGGCACGAATCCCGCCTTTAAACGATAAGCGAGCGCCGGGGCAAAAATAAACCCGCGCGCTTCCATTCCGATGACGACATCAATCTGGTTGTCGTGAATCAATTCGACGAGCCGGTCAATGGTTGTCCTGAGTCCATAAGGGTCTTTGAGCAACGTTGTAATGTCATAAAACTGAATCCCGGGTTTTGGAAAATCGGGAACCGTGCGTATCAATTCTTTTAAGCTGTCCACAATCTATCTCCTCTTTTTTAGTCTGGAGTCCAGAGTCGAGAGTCTGGCGTCCGAATAAGCAAAGTATGAATACTAAACGAAGAAGTAGGAATAGAAGCGCTATCATTCATAATTCATCATTCAGACTTCATGGTTATTCAGAGGACTCCCGACTCCGGACTCCAGACTTTCATTAATAGATAACCTCGAAACTTTTATAATGCCCCATCGCCGGATAATCCTGCTCATCAACCGCTGTCACCCGCGAGAAGCCTGGTCCGCGCCTAAGTTCCAATAAAAATGCCGCAAGGCTTGCAAGCGAGCCTTCGGCAATTGCTTCAACGCTGCCGTCCGGTAAGTTCTTCACCGTGCCGACCACCCTTGCGCGGGTTGCCGCCTGCACCGTGAAATAGCGAAAGCCCACGCCCTGCACCCGACCGCGAATGATGAATCTTCTGGCTGGCATCGTAAACGCTAAGAAACCCAAGCCCTGCGATATTCTCTTCAATGAATCTCGTAAGACTTGGGTTTGACTGAAAGAGTCGGGGCGATTGGATTTGAACCAACGACCTCTCGGTCCCGAACCGAGCGCTCTACCGGGCTGAGCCACGCCCCGAAAAAGAATGGTTATGATAGCCGTCCGTTCGGGCAATTGTCAAAAGCAAAATCGAAAATCGTTGCCGCGTTTGACAGTTTTCCGCTTGGTTCGGTAATCTATGCGTTTACTTTATTTGATTTGGAGGATATTGTGGCTAAGGTACAAGTCGGAGATAACGAAAATATTGAGAGCGCGATTCGCCGCTTTAAACGTTCCGTGGCGCGCGAAGGCATCATTACGGATACTAAAAAACATTCGTTCTATTTGAAACCCGGCGAAAAGAAACGCCTGAAATCTCAGGTCGCGCGCCGTCGCGCCCGCAAGAGCATGAAAAAACGTCCAACCGAAGAGTAGTTCGCGGTTTTCAGTTTTTAGTGCTCAGGCAATTTTACTGAGCACTAAAAACTGAAAACTATCAGGTTCATTTTGCCGCCAGCAATCTCTGCAAAGCTTCTTTCATTTGCGCGCGTGTCTCTTCATCTTTTTCATTGGCGATGGCGTCCTGCAAGGCAGTCGTAGCGCTCTTTTCGCCGATGTCTGCAAGCGACAGCGCCGCAGAGACCCGCACCATCTTATATTCATCTTTGAGCAGTTGGATGAGCGCCTGAACCCCGCCTTTATGGTGTAACCCGCCAAGCGCCGCCGCCACTGCCGCGCGCACATCCGGCGCTTCATCACGGGCTTTCATCAGTAATTTATCGAGGGCGCGCTCATCTTTAATTGCGCCAAGTCCCAAAGCCGCCGCACCACGAACGCTCGAATTTTCATCAAACAGCGCCGCCATTAACGAATCAACGGCGCGCGTATCTGTAAGCTGTCCGAGTACACGCGCCGCCGCCGCGCGCACAAACGCGATTTCATCTTTGAGTAAGCCAATTAAAGGTTCAACCGCGCGTTTGTCTTCATAAAAACTGAGCGCATTTGCAGCGGCGGCACGCACATCCGGCGAGGTGTCTTTGAGCGCGGCAATCAACGGCTCAACCGCGCGTTTGTCTTCTAACGCGCCTAAAGCCTCGACCGCATCGCGTCGTTCATCAACCGACTGGCTCTTCAACTTCTCGACGGCTTTCGCAAATTCATCCTGATGCGCATAAACCACGGACGTTGCGCCTGCGGGCAAGCCCGATAAAACGATAAACAGAATTGAGCAGAATAGGCGCATCACCTTTACACGTTTGAAAATTTCGCTCTCGTAACCCATCAAAGTTTACCGAACTTTCGTGTGTCATTTAAAGATGCAAGCGGCTGCGATGATATATCATCGCTATCTTCGTCTCAAGCGCTTTCAATACCCGATAAGCCATTATCATTGACAGGATATTGTAAAATGGGTTGGAAAATGGCAATCCTTTTAGGGCAAAGACGAAAAGCACAGGCAGCACTGGAACGACTCGATGCGGCGCTCGCCGAGGCACATGGTGTTGGGCTTCTGGGCAATCATCAGGAAGCGCTTTCGCTTTACGAAGCGATTATCAAAACGTTGCAATCCGACGCCTACAGACAATGGCGCACCAATAATTATCTGCCGCAAAAAGAATGGACTGACCGCATGGCTTCGGCAATGCTCGGCAAAATTAAAATGTCTGCCGGAATCGATACCCGCGCGACATTTTTTGAGCAGGCTGAAAAGCTGATCTTCGATGTCTTCGCGCTCAAGCCCAACTGGATTGAAGCCAGTGAATTTATGGCGGATTTGGCGCTTGCTCGCGGTTATGTGAAACTCGCTCCGTATTACATCAAAAGCATTCTTGCCCTCAGTCCCAAACATCCGCATGCGCGGGTTATGCAAGCCGCGTTGGATTTTGCGGACAGCAAATATGATGAAGTCATCCGCAATCTTTCGGAAATAAAAGACTCCCCGGCTTCGCTCACCTATCTCGCCCGTTGCCATTTGCGAAAAGGCAATCCCGATGAAGCCATCCGCATACTCAATCGCGCGTTGCTGCATTTTGGCTCATCCTACGAACTGCACTATTATCTCGGTTGTGCTTTGGGGCACAACCATGAATTTGCCGAAGCCCAGGTTCAATTTGAAAAAGCCATCACCCTTGACACACAACACGCCGAAGCGTTGATTCAACTCGGTCACCTCGCTTATTTAAGCGGACAATGCAAAGAAGCTGAAAAATATTATATGGCGAGCATCAATCTCGGCGGACGCCTTGCACAAGATGCGCGCTATGCGCTGGCGTTGATGTCAATCAACAATAGCGAAAAGTTCAATAGCTTTCTGGAAAACCTTTTGCTCTTCGATAAGCAATCCGAGTTGCTTCATTGTGCGAAAGGCAATCAGTTGGAGCGCACAGGCAAAACCGAAGAAGCGATTAACGAATACAACCTGGTTTCACCAGACAGTAAATGGGTTCCTGCCCTGCTCACCCGCATCGGATTTATGAAGTTCCGCGATAGAGATTATCTGAACGCTCTGCCTTTGCTTCGTAAAGCCGCAGAGTTTCGCCCGCAGGATGCGAAGCTTTTAGATTTGCTCGGCATTACCGCGCTTCTGAATGGCGATTACAGGTTGGCAACGGCATCGTGGAAAAAACTGGCGACAAAAAATCAGGCAAGCGAAAATACCTTGCAGGCGCTCAAGCAAACCGAACTCTGGAGTATTGTTGAAGGCGTTCACCACGGAAAAACCGTTGAGTTAATCGAACCGCTCGAAGATTTTTATCAGGCATCGGGGGAAGACCTGAAAATCGGCAATGCGCTCGCCGATTTATATTTCATCAGCGCCATCGCCCTGCTTGAGCAGCAACCGTCGGATACGGCAAAAGCCAAAGAATGTTTGTTGCATGGCAAACATCTCAACGACAATATCAAGTTCGATTACCTGCTCGCGCTTGCCGATTTAATCGCCGGGCAAACCGCGACGGCTAGTCAACGATGCAACGCCTTGCTGGCTAAAAATTCGATCAACCCCGGCGTCAGCTATCATCTTGGAATTGCTCTACAACGAAGCGAGCAACCCGGCGCGGCAGAAGAAGCCTGGCAAAAAGGCATTGCGGCGTTGCCGCCGGATAGTTCAAAAGCTCTGCGGATGAAATGGGCGCTCGCGGTACTGCTCGCCAATCAACAACGCTGGTCGGAAACCAAGGTTATCCTCGAAGGCTTTGAAGAAACTGCCGAACTTGAAACTATCGCTGCGCCTGCACAATTTCGCGAATTAAAAATCACAACGCTTGCCATGACCGACAGTTGGGAAGAGGCTGAACGCATGGCAATCGGCGCTAACCGTCAGCAACAGACATTGATTGGTTGTGTGATTTTGACGCGAAGAAATTTAAAAACCGAACGCTTCGAGGCGGCGCTTACCCACGCCGGAAATTATTTCAGTTTGAGTAAAAATACCCCTGATGCCAACCTGTCCTTAAATCGCAAAATGGAACATCTGACCGCGCAAATCGCTTTGAAATCCGCCGCCCTTTACGTTCGCAACGGGCGGCTCACGCTTGCCGAAGATGTCTTGCGTCATGCCCTGTCGACGCTGGCAGAAGCCAACGGCTCGCCGGAAAATCAATCAAAATTAAATGGATTTTTAATCGCTATTACGCAATCGGGCGAAACTGACAGAAAAGCCAAAACCCTGGCAGAAAATTATGCGACTCTGGGGGTAGAAGTGAATTTAGACAAAGATGATTTAAAAATTCCTCGCATCGACATTCCCATCATCTTGCCAGCCAAAACCCACAAGGCGTTTGATTCACTTGAAAAGCCCAAGGTCAATGCCGAGAGGTGGGACGCATCAATTCATCCTGACCCATTGATTGTCTTTGATAGTTAAACGAGTTAATTGACGACCCTGGTAGGAATCGAACCTACGGCCTCCAGTTCCGGAGACTGGCGCTCTATCCACTGAGCTACAGGGCCATCTTGCAGCGTTTGCATTATAAACAGAATTTCATTACACGGTCTATAGGGCTTTCATAATAAGCTCAAGAATCCTCAAACTTCGGGCGTTCAGCGCGATTCATCGCTTTAATATCAATCAACCGATGCTCAGCTTTCCGTAATTCATCCGGGTTGTTTTGAATTTTCACAATCGCTTCGACAATATCATCAACCTCCGTTTCATCGCCAAGCAACAGTTGATGCGGCAGCCAGACCGCTTCTTCGTAAGCGGCGCGTTCCGCCACCGGGCAATGGGCGTGCTGCCATGCTAATTTTTTAGCATTCAGTTGCAAAAAATCCGCCGCGTCAACTTTAAACAAGGCGCTGCGATACATCGGCTCGTAAAAAATTCCATCACAGGGCACGCCTTCGGCTTCAAGCGCCGCCACAAAACGGTTGCGCGATGCGCCGCCAAAAGCCTCCGCATTGTATTTGAAAACGTACTGGTAAATTGCCTGCGTGGTTTGTCGCTCATCACGCTTTAAAATTTCAATGCCATCAATCTGCGCTAAGGCTTGAGCGAGTCGCGCGGCGCGTTCGGCTCTCACATCAGTTTGCGCATCAAGTCTTTCAAGTTGCGCAAGCAACATCGCAGCTTGAAACTCGGTCATTCGATAATTGTAACCAAGCAGGCGATGCTTGAAGCGGTCGGTAGAACTTGCGCGACCGCAATTCACATAAGACTCGCAGCGTTCAAATAGCTCATCATCATTGGTCGTGACCACGCCGCCTTCGCCTGCGGTTAAAAGTTTCGAGGTCTGCATACTGAATGACCCGGCATCGCCAAGCGACCCCGCGCCCTGCCCCCGCCACCGCGCGCCGTGGGCGTGGGCGCAATCTTCAACGACACGTAAATCATGCTGATGCGCGAGGTCTTTAATGGCATCCATATCTGCCATGTTCATTGCCAGATGCACAGGAATGATTGCCCGCGTGCGCTCAGTAATAGCAGCGCGCGCCGCTTCAACATCGAGGCAATAATTTGCACTCGTCACATCAACAAAAACCGGAATCGCGCCGAGTTTCAAAACCGGCACAGCCGTCGCTTCAAAAGTGTACGCGGGGACGATGACTTCATCGCCGGGGCGAATGCCGCAAGCTTTCAAAGCGATTTCAATAGTCACCGTGCCATTTGCCGCACATAAGGCATAACGCGCCGTATGCCGCTCGGCAAAGCGTTCGGCAAAAGCTTTCGCATATTTATTCGGGAACGGATAGCCGCCCCAGTTGCGGCTTTCGAGAACCGCGAGCAAGCCCTGCTGTTCGCGTTCATCGAATAAGGGCCAAGCGGTAAACGGTTTGGTGCGTACCGGCGTGCCACCGGCAATTGCAAGTTGTGCCATCTCTTACTCTCGAATTTTTTGAATCGTCAAGATGCCAAATCCTTGAATCTGTCAACCATCATTTTTCAGAAGCAAATTGGTTTGCAACACGAAGAGCACGAAAGACACGAAGCGTAAAAAATATTATGAACTTCTTGTGCCCTTTGTGTTCAAAATTATCTTAAAAATTAAGATGTCTGTTTAATGCTCAAAATGCAGTTAGTTTTCTACAGCCTCAACAAACGGCCACTTTTTCTGCTGCCACGACCAGACGAAGAAAAAGAGGATACCCAATGCAAGACTGCCTAACCCGAAAAGAATGACTTTCACATCGGTGGTTGCAAAAATAAAAATCCAGCCGACGAGCGCCACAAAATTCGGCAACGGGTACAACCAGATTTTATAAGGTCTCGGCATATCGGGTTGATGTTTCCTGAGCAGCATCACCGCGAAAATCTGCCCGATGAATTGAATCAAAATGCGTGTAGTGATTAACGCATCAATCACCAGTCCGAGCGAAAAGAAACTACAGATAATCGAAATCACCCCGATAACGATTAACGAAATGTGCGGGAAATTTTTCGTCGGGTGCAGTCGCGCAAAAACTTTGAAGAAATACCCATCCTGCGCCGCCGCATAAGGAATGCGCGAATAACCGAGCAATAAGGCGAAGACCGAACCGAAGGCTGTCCATAACACCATCGCCGTAAAAATCGTGGCGATTTGTGAACCATAAATTTTTTCCATGAAAATCGAGACTACATAATTTGCCGATTCGTGCGTATCCGCGGGCACGAATTCGCGCCACGGCACAATGCCGATAATCGAAAGGTTCACTGCAAAATAGATAAACGCCACAGCAATGACGCTGATGATAATCGAACGCGGAATGTTGCGCCCGGGATTGCGCACCTCTTCGCCGATATAACAGATGTCGTAATAACCTAGATAATCGTAGATGCCGACACGTGAAGCTGCGCCGAGACCAAGCAGAAACCCAAGTGAAAATTTGAACGCGCCGGGCGGGAAATCAAAAGCGATGTTGGCATTGAAATTCACTGCGCCGGTGGCAATCACTGCGCCGGTCGTGAGCATCGTGCCTATCCACAAACTCACGGTGATTTTGCCAATCGAAGTAATTTGCCGATAGAGCAAAACAATATTGATAATCCCGATAACTGCGCAGACCATCATCATCTGTTCTTTGGTGATGCCGCGCCAGATATAACCGAGATAGGTTGAAAAGCCGATGTAGCCTGAGGCAATTTCGAGCGGGCCGCTGATAATGAATTGCCAGATGAAGAGAAATGCCATGAGCCTGCCGAAAGTTTCGCGCCCGTAACCTTCGCGCAAATAAAGGTAGGTGCCGCCCGAACCCGGCATCGCCGCGCCGAGTTCGCTCCAGATCATGCCGTCAGGGATGGCAATCAACAGGGCGATGAACCAGCCGAGTATCGCCTGCGGGCCATTCATTGCCGACATTAACAGCGGAATGGTGATGAACGGGCCGATGCCAATCATATTGGACATATTGAGGGCAGTCGCCTGCAACAGCCCGAATTTGCGTAGCAGATGAGTCTCTTCTTTCATAAGCGTGAGGTTGCGAAGATTATGTTACCGGGCAGGGTCTTGGCAACCTGTATATCGACTAACAAGGTTGCAGAAAAGATGCGGGCAATTTGCTGAGGGAGGCAACAATAAAAAAACAGCCGGGTTGACTAACCGGATAAGTTCACTTGCTGGCATCAGCCTTTCTCTTTGAAACGATGCCCACAATGTTTACAGGTATGGAATTGTCCGATTTGTTTCGGCGGATAATGTGCGACCTTTTTGCAGTGCGGACACTTGCGCGTGAGGCGCTTTACGGCTTCGACAATCACTTGTGACCAGATGGGATTCATCAATCCATTGTACCTATTGATGATTGAAGTGAGCAGCCGGTTTCGAGAAATAAGAGTATAGACAAGAATTTCGCTAAGTGAATTGGCAATCGTGGTCGAGCGCATCAGCAAGCCGATGCAGGTATTCGATGTGCGACAGATCAACGGCTCCGAAATGGGCGATATGCGGGGTGCGCATCTGCGCGTCAAGCAGACGAAATTGGCGTTCACGCAACCGCTTGACCAGTTCAACCAGAGCGATTTGTGAAGCGTAAGGTCGGCGCATAAACATCGATTCGCCGAAAAATGCCGATTTAATGGCAACCCCGTAAAGGCCGCCGATGAGTTCACCATCCGCCCGGATTTCCACTGAATGCGCAACCCCGCGCCGGTGGAGTTCGATATACAGCTCAATCATTTCATCGCTCAACCAGATTTCGTATTCACTGAGTTCGGTTTGTCTCGAACAGGCGCGAATGACTTCGGCAAAACAGGTATTAAAACGAACCTCGTAATTCATTTTTCGCAGGGCTTGTCTCAGCGAACGACGCACACGAAAACCTTCATCAAGCGGAATGATGGTGCGCGGGTCGGCGATAAACCAATCGATTTCGCCGTAAAGCCCGGTCGCCATCGGAAAGCAGCCGCGCGTGTAGGCTGCGAGAATCATTTCCGGGGTGATGTTTGATAGCCGCCTGGGGGTTCGCATACTTTAAGGATTAACACGCCGCGTGCGGGTTAGGCAACGCCGACAAAATCGCCGTCTTCAAACCTGTGGTGGAACGAACGCGATTGTCACTTGCAGGCAGTTTTTCCCGATTCGTTTGACAGGGCTTCAAACTCGCAGACAAAATAGCGTCCACTTAATCATCGCATCACTTAATCGTCGCTTCGGAGGGTTTTTATGAATAAAGAGATTACCAATGTTGCAGTGCAGGACACGCCGCCAACGTCCCATTTTAAGCCGTATATTCCGGCATCCGCGAAATTGCGCGAACTGACGCCGCTGCCGCTCATCGTCGGCACCTTGCTTGGCATGGTATTCGGCGCTTCTTCGCTTTACCTGGTTTTGAAAGTCGGATTAACTGTCAGCGCCTCAATCCCAGTCGCCGTCATTTCCATTAGTTTATTTACGATGCTTTCAAAACTGGGATTGAAAAATGCCACTATTCTTGAAAATAACATTGTGCAAACCGCAGGTTCGGCGGGCGAGTCCATCGCTTTCGGCGTCGGGGTTACGATGCCGGCGATTTTAATTTTAGGATTTGACCTGGAAATCACCCGCGTGATGCTGGTGGCAATTCTTGGCGGTTTGATTGGTATCCTGATGATGATTCCGCTGCGCCGCGCGCTCATTGTGCAACAGCACGGTTTGTTGAAATACCCTGAAGGCACAGCCTGCGCTGAAGTCTTGAAAGCCGGAGCTTCACAGGAATCGCGCCAAGCAGCATCCTTAGGCGATGAAAAAGTCGTCGAAGCGACTGGCGCCAAAACTATCTTCACAGGTTTTGGTATCGGACTGCTTTATAAAGTGGCGATGGTAGCATTCAAAGGCTGGAAAGATGTGCCCGAAAAAATCTTCGGCGCGCCATTCAAAGCCGGTTCGATCTCTGCGGAAATTTCTCCTGAACTCTTAGGCGTTGGGTATATCATCGGGCCACGCATCGCTTCGATTATGTGCGCGGGCGGCGTCCTGGCTTATCTGGTATTGATTCCCGCAATCAAATTTTTTGGCGAAGGCATGACTACGGTGTTGCCGCCAGGCACTGAACCCATCAGCGATATGTCACCCAACGGAATTCGCGGTGCTTATATTTTATACATTGGCGCGGGCGCAGTCGCGGCAGGCGGCATCGTCAGCCTGGCGCGGTCATTACCGACCATCTGGCACGGCATCAAAGGTGGCATCGCTGACTTCAAAGGCGGACAAGCCGCAGCAGCTTCGACCTTGCGCACAGACAAAGACCTTTCCATGAAAGTCGTGCTTGGCGGCATCATCGTGTTGATTGCGATGATTATGATTTTTCCGCAACTCAACCTGCAATGGAATCTGCTCGGCGCAATTCTGATTATTGCGTTCGGCTTTTTATTTGTGACTGTGTCTTCAAGACTCACGGGTGAAATCGGGTCGTCATCAAATCCGATTTCGGGGATGACGGTTGCAACCTTATTGTTTACTTGTTTGATTTTTTTAATCGTCGGCTGGACGGGAAATGTTTATTACGTGACGGCGCTTTCCATCGGCGGCATCGTTTGCATAGCGGCATCCAACGGCGGCACCACATCACAGGATTTGAAGACCGGCTATCTGGTTGGCGCGACACCAAGCAATCAGCAAATCGCCATCTTGATTGGCGCGCTGGCGTCGGCGTTGATTCTGGGACCGATTCTTTTGAAGCTGAACGATTCCTCAACTATTTATGTGCCGGTTGGCGAAAAAGTATCGGCAGATTTTCGTGTCGATAATGCCTCAGCCTTACCACAGGAAAAACTCCAGGGCGTCCAGGCATCATCCGATACCAATACCTATCGGGTCTATTTCAAACTCGATGAAGCAAGCGGCAACCATCACAAATACCTGGTTAGAGATGATGGCACCCCTGCCTATCTGGTTGACCCAGGCATTAATGGCACCTTCAGAGAACGACCTGATGGTTCAACCGTACAAAAATTTGATGCGCCGAAAGCCACCTTAATGTCTTACATCATTAAAGGCATTCTCGATAGAAAACTCCCTTGGGGGTTGGTGCTTCTGGGTGTGATGATTGCGCTGGTGTTAGAGATGAGCGGCATTCCCTCACTGGCATTTGCGGTAGGTGTCTATCTGCCACTTTCATCTTCAAGCCCGATTTTCATTGGTGGCATGATTCGCTGGTTGGTTGATAAATATTTGGCGCGCAAATTCGCTCACAAAAAACTCACCGAAGAGGAACTTACTGCCGAAGGCGATAAGAGTGGCGGTGTCTTGATGGCTTCCGGCTACATCGCAGGCGGCGCGTTGGCAGGTATTGTCATCGCGTTCCTTGCCGGTATCCCGGCTTTTGAAAGTTTCAACAAAGGGGTTGAAGAAAGCGCCGCGCATAACCCGTTTTTCAGCGGCGTAAGTGCTGACCTGCTTTCGTTGATTCCTTTTGCGGTTCTCATTGTTTTGCTTTACCTGACCGGGCGTGAGTTGATTTTACGAAGCAAACGACAGGCTGAAGAGTAAAACAATTCTTCCGTTGCTTAGAAATTGGCGAACCGCCGGTAAATTGAGAACGTAAGACCTGGCAAAGTCTGGTTTCGGCTCTCGATTTACCGGCGGTTTCAATTTTGGAGGAAGCGATGGAATCACCCGAATGTTGGGATTTACTCACGTCCAGTCTGGCGGTTTGCGATTTACAAAAACCCGCGGCAGTCTGGGCGTTTTTAACACTGCAAGGGCTAATCAGCGACCGGGCAAGCGACCGCATCGCTTTCTTTAAAATCGTCGAAAAGGTTCGCAGCCAATCTCCCTCAACCGGTTCCAGCCGCGCCTATCGCATCGCCCGCCGCCTGCGTACCCGAAAAATCGCCCTGCCGGCAAGCGAAACGTCTGACCCGCATGCCAAAATCGCTTTAGCGCGTCGTCAACTGATGGACATCTGGGTGAAAGCCAATATGCCGGAACCAACAAATACCAGCGCCAATTCTGCCGAGGGGTTGCGTATCACGACGTCCCCCTCGTCGGCATTAGAACTTAAATTACCAGCGCAAACTGCAACAGTTGAATTTCAGGAATTCCATTCCCTTAAACACCGAACTCCCGAAAATTATTGTTCAAGGTGCGGCAACGACAATCTCGCTAACGCCGTCTTTTGTAAACATTGCGGCATCCGCTTGAACCGGCTTGAAGCACCTTTACCTGCTTCAGAGAAAAAGCCGGGTTGGTTCAACCTCCTTGATACTGTCCGGGAGATGAAAATCACTAAGGTCTTATCCGGGAAAACGCACCGCCTGTAATCTTTTCCCCCGTTACTCCGGCGCTTCCGGTTGGATAAAACCACTTTCAGGTTCGGACTTTTGCGGTTAGATTAATCAGAATCATCCGCTCACTGCTCATCTCCACGAACCTATAATCCCTCAATCCTAAAATCTAACATATGCGAAATTCCGCAACTGTTGAATTACACCCAGAGGACTTTCGCGCAGATTCCGGGAACGAAAGGGTGGTCAATTCCCCTTATTTTCCCGCCGCTTGCTTTCTAAGTTTCGTCTTTGCACCATCAAGAAGCGGAATGAAAACGCGGCGACGGCGATTCAATTTCTTAACCCCTCATCTGGTATGCCCGTTGCCTTAGATGGTTGATGGCAAAAGAAAGTTAGCCAACCAACACCAATCAAGAGGAGACCGTTATGCAGCTTGCGAAACGTATCATCGCGCTTGCCCTGTTCAGCCTGTTAGCCCTCGTACTGGTGACGCCCGCCGATGACAAACCTGCCGCCACTAGTGGCAAAGACCTGTTTAAACAGAATTGTCGCGTCTGTCACGCCAAGGATTCGCCAAACGGGGAATACAGCCCCATGACATTGATTCAGGATCAATGGAAAAAATTTTTCACCGTAAAATTTGCCGCTACACATAAAGATGTCATGCTGCCGGGTCAGAATAAAAAACTGCTCGAAGCTTTGACTCCCGAACAGATAAAACTCATTCAAAAATACTGCGTCGATCACGCAGCCGATTCCGAACAGCCGCAAACCTGTAGCAGTTAGCTTGCGGCGCTTGCTCTTACAACCCAATTAAGGAGGTGGGATAATGCGCAAGTTTATTAATCTTTTTATCGCACTTATATTGCTTCCAGGTCCTTTGGTTTGGGCGCAAAACCCGACTCCGGTCAACCAACCGACCACTTCCGCTCAGAAAGAAACCGCTCCTACAGACCAACTCCGTCAGGAAATCGAACTCTTAAAAAAGACCATCTCGGCGCTTGAAGAGAGGCTTGCCGCACAGGAAAAAAAACAAACTGAAGTTCAAGCCACAACCCCTGACCAAAAAACCAATGAACAACTGAAAGACCTCGACCGCCGGGTCACCAAAACCGAACGCGACACCGCCTTGCAACGGGTGAAATTCGGCGGCGATTATCGCTTTGAAGCGCACTCGATTCAAGGCACCATCCCGGCACATTTCGATGGCATGAAATTGCAGAACCTGGTGGTCAAAAGTATGTTCGCCATGAACGTACTCGGACGCCCGCCCGCGAGCGTCAACGAAATCAATCAAGCGGTCGCCGGGCATTACAGCGATTATCAATACTTCACCAGCAGTTTGACTTTTGACCAACTCAAACAGGCGATGGGGCAATTCCCTGCCGAGTTGCAACAACAATTATTCGGCATGTTGATGCCCGCAACCTTCGTTCCCGAATACAAAGCCGACAACAAAATCCTCTACACCAATCGCCTGCGCATTCGCATGGATTCGCAACTGGCGGATAACCTGACGGTCTCTGCGCGACTCAGTATGTACAAAGTTTTCGGCGATTCCACAGGCGTGCAGGTCTTTAATGGCGCGCCGAACACCTTGAACATAGACGGAACCACCGCAGGGGTTCCCAATTCCGACATTCTGCGCGTTGAACGCGCCTACTTCACCTGGAATAACATCGGCAATTCGCCGTTCTTCCTCTCAATCGGTCGTCGTCCGTCAACCGAAGGACCGCCGCTCAATCTGCGTCAAGACGAACTGCGCGGCGGCACGCCATCGGGCGCATTGATTGATTATCAATTCGACGGTATGACGTTCGGTTTCCGCGCCAGCGACCACACGATTTTGCGACTCTGTTACGGCGTCGGTTATGAATCGGGATTCGGCAACGGTGAAGTGTTGAAACTCCCGCAAGACCGTTTGAAAGATGTGCATTTCCTGGGCGGCAATGTTGACCTGTGGACTTCCGAAAATATGTTGATTCAAGCCACGGTCGCGCGCGCTTTCGATGTCACGGACGGCTTCAACGGCACGATGGTTTTACCGAATAATCCCTTGACCGGCGACCCTGTCGGAGCGCCCGTGGTAATGCGCTTTACGCCGTCAACGAATCTCGGCAACATCAATCTCTATGGCTTGAATGTCACGCGCAAGTTCAATCATCTGGATACCTTTGTGAGCGCCAATTTCGTCGGGCTTCGTCCGAACGACAAGACCACGCCGTTTGGCGGGCTTGGGGTTGATCCGTTCGAGGTTCCGAAAAATCAAAACGGCAGCATGATTTATCTCGGCGCGCGTTATGGTTTCGGCAACGATGACCGCAGCAAGATTGGTTTTGAATTCAACAAAGGCTCGAAATACTGGTTCAATTTCGCGCAAGCCGAAGACGATATTATTTCGCCCAAAACCAACACGCGCGGCGAAGTTTATGAAACCTACTTCACCCATCGCATCACCAGCCGGTTCATCTTCAAAGCCGACTTCATGCGTTACAACTACAAGTATTCAGGCTCCGGCTGGCATCTCGGAGCGCCAAAGAAACTGACCGATTCGCCGATTCTGGGATTCCCGACCTACAGCAAAGCGTCGAAATTCTCTGTCGGTTTAGTGGCGCGTTTTTAGGGAGGTGGGTGATGAAATACCTTGTAACCATCGGATTCCTGTTGTTGATGCTGGTCGTGGGTTTCGCGCGTGACCAGGAAAAGCAGTACACGCACGCCGATTACTTCGAGCATTACGAAGGAACCCAGACCTGTTTACAGTGTCACCGGAAAGATGCGGAGAATTTTTTTCATTCGCAGCATTATCAATGGCGCGGCAATGCGCCACAGATTGTCAACGCCAGAAAACGCCAGCTTGGCAAATTGAATACGATTAACGATTTTTGCACCAGTCCTGCCAATAACTGGATAGGCTTGGTCAAAAACTCGCGCGGCGACATCATCAGCAGAGGGTGTTCAGCCTGTCACGCGGGGCTTGGCAAAATGCCATCCGACAAAATGAGCGACGCGCAGTTGCAAAACATCGATTGTCTGATTTGTCACGCCAGCGGCTATCGGCGCGAACTTTTTGAAACGCCGGAAGGGGCTTTTGAATGGAAACCGTTGCTTTGGAAAAACCGCGAAGGGTTGGATTCGGTATCCAAGCGCATTTCGCTTCCCACAAGGGCAATGTGTCTGCGGTGTCATAACGCCTCGGGCGGCGGCGCAAACTTCAAGCGCGGGGATTTGGAGTACAAGCTTGCCGATTGCGACCGCGACTATGATGTGCATATGGCAACCGACGGCAAGAATATGCAATGCGTCACCTGTCACGCGGGCGAGGATCACCGGGTGCGCGGACGCGGCGCAGACCTTGCGGGAAGCGATATGCCCTCGAAACCGCTCACCTGTGACGCGAGCGGTTGTCACAGCGCCACGCCTCACAAAGCCGAGGCGCTCAATCATCACACGAAGCGGATCAATTGCACGGTCTGTCATATTCCGAGTTTCGCGCGCGACGAAGCGACAGACATGATGCGCGATTGGTCTAAACCTGCTTACATAGAAGCCAGCGACCGCTACAGTGCCAGCATCACTTTGCAAAAAGATGTGAAGCCGGTGTTTGCCTGGTTTAACGGTTTAACCAGAGCCTACTTGCCGGGAGAACCGGTGACGCGGCTCAAAGACGGCTCGGTCGGGATGATGGTGCCGCAAGGTTCACGCCTCGACCCGAAAGCCAAATTGTTCGCATTTAAACTTCATAAAGGAAGGATGCCTCTCCTGGCTCAGAAGAACTGGTTGATTCCGATTATGGTCGAGCAATTTTTCCCCAACGGCAAGATTGACCCGGCAGTAAAGGAAGCAGCTAAAGCAATGTACAAAATCGAAGACGCTCAATTTACCTGGACGGACACTTCAAGATATATGGGAATCTTTCACGGCGTACAGCCCGCTAAGAAAGCTTTGACCTGTCTTGATTGTCACAGCGCCAATGGGCGCGTGGATTGGAAAGCATTGGGGTATAAAGGAGACCCGCTCAATGTCTTGCTCAAATCCAATTCAAGAAAGTAGAATGAGCGCTGATTTCAAAGGAGAAGCAGACGACCTATCGTCTGCTTCTCCGCCAATCAGCGATTTCTACATGAAAAAAGCAGCCCCAAAAAACGCCACCGACCAGATTCTCTACGAGATGCAGGCAAATATTTGTAAAGCCTTCGCGCATCCGACGCGCATACAGATATTGGATTTGCTCGGCAACGGCGAGATGGGCGTTTCCGAATTGATTGAAAAACTGAACGCCTCGAAGACCAATGTCTCGCAACATCTGGCGATTTTGAAATCCGCGGGAGTTTTGAAAACCCGCCGCGTCGGCAAACAGATTTATTGCTCGCTCGCCATCCCCGAAGTCAAACAAGCCTGTCAACTAATCGGCAAAGTCTTAAAAGCGCAAATCGAAAAGACCCGCGCATTGGTAAGCTAAAAGCTAAAAGCTAAAATCAGCCTCACCAATCCGCTTGAGGAATAGTTGAGGGAGCGGTCTTTGACCGCGACTCACAAAAAAAAGAAAAGGAGCCGCGCAATACTTCACGCGGCTCTTTAGGAGGCTCATGGAGGAAACCAATCAGGGGGCTTTGCTCAAAAATTCCGGTTTAAAACGTGGCTATTGGGCACATCCTTAAATCTCTCACTTACGCTCAAAAATACTCATTCTTACAATCTGTTCAACGACTATACGCAGGTTATGCGGCAACGGTTTTCAAGTTAGCGACCGGGCGCACAGAATTATGTTCACTCAGACGAATGTGCGGGTGCAGTTCGAGTTTCACGAGGCGTTCTTTGCTGCACCCGTAACAGGTCATCACCATCCGGTTATCGGTTTCTCTTATGTGCGGCACGCCCCAGTAATGCGCGTGCCCGCCAAGCAGTTCATAAAGTTTCATCGTGGTTCTCCTTCGCGCAGGATTCTTTGTTGTCCTGCTACCTATTGAATACACCGGGCAATATAATTTATTCCAAAAATTTTCAGCAGCGCATATTTATGCGTTTTTTAATTTGCATTGCCCGTTCGCTCCGGCAAGCGGTACTAACTTATGCTCTGTTGTCAATTGGCATCGCGGTTCGCTATCATCCTCGCGCTATGATTAAAACGATTGAATGGACTGATGAAGGCGTGGTGATGATTGACCAGCGCCTGTTGCCTGCCGAAGAAGTTTATCCGGTTTTCAAAAATTACGAAGAAGTTGCCGTTGCCATCGAAGAGATGGTGATTCGCGGCGCTCCGGCTATTGGCGTTGCGGCGGCGATGGGTATTGCGCTTGGCACACGACAATCCGCAGCCATCACCGTTGAAGAGTTGGAACGCGATTTTCAAGTCGCCAGCGACCGCATCGCCCGCACCCGCCCGACTGCCGTCAACCTCTTCTGGGCAGTCGAACGCATGCGCCGCCTGTTCGACAAAGTTAAAAGCGAAGGCGCATCCGTCGAAGCCATCAAATTCAAACTCGTCAATGAATCGCTCGATATTCACGAAGAAGATGTTGAAAGCAATAAACAGATGGGCAGGTTCGGCGCGGAGTTGATTCCACAACAGGCAACCGTCTTGACGCATTGCAACGCCGGCGCACTCGCGACCGCAGGTTACGGCACGGCGCTTGGCGTCATTCGCGCCGCCGTCGAAGCCGGCAAAGATGTCAACGTCATCGCCGACGAAACCCGCCCCTTCCTGCAAGGCGCAAGACTCACAGCCTGGGAACTGGCAAAAGACAACATCCCCGTAACCCTCATCACAGACAATATGGCTGGGCATTTCATGAAAGCCGGTAAGGTGAGTTGCGTGGTCGTAGGCGCTGACCGCATCGCCGCAAACGGCGATACCGCCAATAAAATCGGCACTTATATGGTGGCGCTTGCGGCACAAGCCAATAATCTGCCGTTTTATGTCGCCGCGCCGCTTTCAACCATCGATATGAATTTGCAATCCGGCGATGAAATCCCGATTGAAAACCGCGTCATCACCGAAGTCACGCACATTCGCGGCAATCAAATCACCCCCGATGGCATAAACATTGCAAACCCTGCATTCGATGTCACCCCTAATCAATACATCGCCGCGATCATCACCGACGCCGGCGTCGCGCGTCCGCCGTTTAAAGAGAGTCTCAAAGCGTTGTTTGAGGCGCACAAAGCCAAAAATGCCGGGGGCGGACAATAAATTTTTTCGCGCAATCACAGAAAGCATTTATGCAACTGGAACACAAAATCGGACAACTACTCATCATCGGGCTTCCGGGCACGCAGGTTGACGCGGCAACTCGTGAACTATTGCAAACCATTCAACCGGGCGGCGTGTTATTGGATAAAGCCAACATCGAAAGCGCCGACCAATTGATTGAACTCACCTCGACGATTCGCTCGCTTTCACAGGTGCCGCCGCTCATTGCGATTGACCAGGAAGGCGGGCGGGTTGACCGTTTGAAACATATTCTCGCGCCGATGCCTTCTGCTGAAATGCTCGCTTCGTGCGGCGAAGCGGCAACCGCTACACGGATGGGTGAAATCACTGCCGATGCGTTGCGCGCGTTCGGATTCAACATCAACTTTGCGCCGGTACTGGATGTGCCGACCGACACCCAGGCGGAAAATGGCTTGCGTGGTCGTTATCTGGGCAACACGCCCGGTGAAGTCATTTGTCTGGCGGGCGCTTATCTTGAAGGCTTGCATCGCAATGGCGTGATTGGCGTCGGCAAACATTTTCCGGGACTCGGTTCAACAGCAGTCGATTCCCATGCAGTATTGCCGCAAGTCGCGCTATCACGCGATGAATTAAAAAAGCGCGATTTGCTGCCTTACATTGAAATGTTTACGAAAATCAATTCGCGACTGGTTGCGGTGATGGTGTCGCACGCCAATTACACGGCTTACGATAATCAACCGCCGCTTCCGGCATCGCTTTCCAAAAATATCGTCAACGGATTGCTGCGCGACGAATTGAATTTCAAAGGACTTTCCATCACCGACGATTTAGGTATGGGGGCAATCATTTCATCCTATAACATCGGCGAAGCCGCAGTGATGGCAATCGATGCCGGTAACGACATGGTTCTGGTTTGCGATTCGACAGAGCGAGCCATTGAGGCATGGCAAAAAATGGTTGATGCGGCGAGTATGGGACGCATTACCAAGACTCACATCAACCGCGCCTTCGATCACATCGCCCGCGTCAAATCGCGAGTGTCGCCGCCACATCCGATGCACGAAGGCGACATCGACCGATTGCGCGACCAGATTGCTGATTTGCATCAATCGTTGCAGGAACAGTAGACAGTGAAGCAGTAGGCAGCAGGCAGTAGGCGGTAGGCAGTTCAGATGAAGATGAAATTCAGGCTTTCAGTTTTTCTTGTCGTGTTTTCTTGCGCTTTGGTGAGTCTTGCGCAAGATAAAGAACGAGACTGCGGCTTTTCTAAATATAAAGCAACAAGAAGAAGTCATGAAAAAGAGAAAATGAGAGTTGCGCCTGAATATCCGCAATTTGCCAAAGAAGCACGTATTCAAGGCTCAATTATTGTTAAAGTGTTGCTGGATGAAAAAGGCGATGTTATTAAAGCCTGTGGATTAACGGGTCATCCGTTACTCTGGGATGTAGCGCAAAAAGCGGCAATGGAATGGAAGTTCGGCACATACACAAGTTCATCTTTAAATAACAAAAACGCACAGGTGTATCGTGTCACCGTCATCACTTTCAACTTCAACTTAAATCAACAATGAACCTTCATAAACACCGCGCGCGCGCCAAGAAAAACTGCCTACTGCCTACTGCCTACTGCCTACTACGTGTCGCCTACTGCCTACTGCTCATCGCTTTCCTGATTCCGCTATCGAGTTGCAAGCCAAGACGCGATGCGGGGACGCTGGTGATTGCCATTGAAATTTTGCCGCGTGGATTTGACCCGCGCTTTTCGACGAATAACACCTATTCGGCGCGCATCATGCAACTTATCTATGACACCTTGCTGGTCAAAGATGATAACTTTGAACTCATTCCGTCGCTTGCCGAAAAGTTTGAAGAATCCGAAGACCATCAAATCTTCACCTTTCATCTGCGCCCGAACGTCAGGTTTCATAATGACAAACCGCTCACCGCAGCCGATGTAAAATACACGTTTCAATCCTTGCTTTCGCCGGAACTCAAATCACCGATTCGCGGATTGCTTGATAAAATCTCCTCGATTGAAACGCCTGATGCGATGACCGTTGTCTTTCGCGCCCGCGAACCGTACTACACTTTTCTTGCAAATCTTCCGGCAATCGGCATCATCCCGGATGGCGCAGGCGTTGAAATGAGCACCGCGCCAATCGGTTCGGGACCTTATAAATTCGTCTCCTACACCGAAGGCGACGCGGTGAAACTCGCGGCAAACCCGAACTACTGGGGAGGCGCGCCGCACATCCCCCGCGTCGAAGTCAAATTCGTTGCCGATAACAGCACGCGACAAGCCGAAGTCATGAGCGGCGATATTGACCTGGCTTACAACACCGGCTTTGACCCCGAAACGGTTCGCGCCTTGCGCGGGCGACGCGGCACACAGGTCATCGAAGTCAAAGGCGTCAATGTCGATTATATGGGCGTCAATCTCGCGCCTTCGTCGCCAATGTCGAATGCGAAAGTGCGCCAGGCGGTAGCTTACGCGATTGACCGTGATGTGATTATCAAACGATTGTTGCGCGATCAGGCGACCCGCGCCGAAGCCATTCTGCCGACTTCGCATTGGGCTTACGAAAAAAATGTCCGCGTGTATGACCACGACCCGGAACGCGCCAAACAACTTTTGGATGAAGCCGGGTTTAAAGACCCGGATGGCGACGGCGCAGAGATGCGGTTGACGATTAAAATCATGACCAACACCACGCAGATTACCCGCAACATCGCCTCGGTGATGAAAGAGCAACTGCGACAAGTTGGCATCAACCTTGAACTGGAATCCTTCGAGTTTGCAACCCTGCTGGATAAAGTGACCAAAGGGCAATTCGATATGTATTACCTGCGGGTCATCGGCGCAAATCACAACACTGACGTCTTTCAATTCATCTATCACAGCCGCTATCAAAACACGGAATTCAACGACGCGATTGCTCGGCTTCGCGCCGAAACCGACACAACGAAAATGCAACCATTGTTGAATACGCTTGCCGCCAATCTTGCGAAAAAACAATTCTGTCCGAATGCCAGAGTGCAGGCGCTGGCTGGCAAAGCTGAGTCAACCAATGAGGCGAGTGAGAAGAAACAGATTTATTTAGACATCGCGCGGCTACTGACCGACAGAGGCGGGCAAAATCGCATGCGTTATTGCAATCCGCAACTCGATCAGTGGATTGTTGAAGCCGAACGCGCCAATGACCGCGCCGCCAAGTTGGATTTGTATGCAAAAATTCAAAAACAGGTTGCCGAAGATTTGCCGCAGATTTATCTGTGGTATCAATCGAATGTCCTGGTTGCAAGCTCGCGCGTCGCCAACATCGAACTCGACCAATACGGCTCGTGGTATTTCATTGCGAAACTGACGCTCGCAGAAAAATAAAGCGGTAGCCGCGCGCTTTGTTCAGGTTGTATAATCCGCGCAGAGCTTATATCGCAAAACCAATGGAGGGCGAATGTCTCAACCGCTAATCATCTATGCGCCAAATGTTGACCATTTAATCACGGAGGATGATGAACCGGTAGACAACATCTTATCGGAGAAACAACAGCGACTGCTTACGGAACCGCTTTACAGTTCCTGGCAAGGTCCCGGCGATGAACGAACTTTTGTGGCGATGGCAAACGTCGGCATTTTTTACATCGCCAAAAATCCGCCCATCGTGCCGGATATGTTTTTGAGTCTCGATGTTGAACTGCCCGATGATTTGTGGGCGAAAGAACATCGGTGCTATTTCGTCTGGGAATACGGCAAGCCGCCCGATGTCGTCGTCGAAGTGGTATCGAATACGATTGGCGAAGAACTCGGCGAGAAATTGAAAAAATATGCGACCATGCGCGTGGTCTATTACATCGTCTTCGACCCGGAAAAACAACTCGGCAAAGATGTTTTAAAGATTTATAAATTGCACGGTTTCAAGTATCGTCGCCAGCTCTCAAGAAAGTTGGATGATGTAGGCTTGGGGTTGGCTTTGTGGGAAGGCGAATACGAAGGCTGGAAAGCGACCTGGTTACGCTGGACGGATATGCAAGGCAATCTCATTGCTACAGGCAGAGAGAGCATTCAACAAGCACGCGCTGAAAAAGAGAAAGAACGCGCTGAAAAAGAAGCCGCTCTGGAGCGCGCCGAAAAACTGGCGGCGAAGTTGCGCGAACTGGGTCACGAACCGGATAAAATCCGCTGAACTTTTGTTGCGTCATCGCCAATCGCTAACATGCTGGCAACTCAAACCTCAACTAAAGAAAAACTATCGCGTAGCGCCATCATCATTGGGCTGGTGAGTTTTTTGTCGGATTCATCGAGCGAAATGATCTATCCGGTGATTCCGATTTTTCTCACACAGGTTTTACATGCGCCCGCAACCGTCATCGGTTTAATCGAAGGCATCACCAACGGCTTTGCCAATATTATTCCGGTCATCGCCGGTTGGCTCTCTGACCGTTCGGGAAAACGTAAACCCATCGCCTTTGTCGGGTTTGTGCTGTCGGCGATTTCAAGACCGGTTGTCGGGCTGGCGAATTTCTGGAGTGTGGTTTTAGCGGCGCGCTTTGCCGACCGCATCGGCAAAGGCATACGTTCCGCGCCAAAACAGGCATTGCTTTCGGAAGCGGCGTCGGCATCTGCACGCGGCAAAGTGTTTGGTTACGACCGGGCGATGGATTATCTAGGCTCGGTTGTGGGACCGCTGCTTTGTATTCTCTTTCTCAACAGCTTTGGTTTAACCGAACGCCACATCTTTTTTATCGCCAGCGTTCCGGCATTCTTAGCTGCCTTGATGATTCTCGCCGTTCGTGAAACCGGCGAGGCGGTAGCGCATCAATCAACCGTTGGTAAAGGCGCAACTGAAACTCCGCAAATAAAGCCTTCGGTCTTTAAAAATTTCACGCCCGCTTATAAACGCTTTTTAATCGTCACCACGATTTTTGGCTTGGCGAACTCGGCAAACTCCTTTCTGATTTTACGCGGCAAACAGTTGGGGCTTTCAACGACCGCAGCGATTCTCGCTTATGCGCTGTTTAACGCAGTTTCATCTTTGGGTTCAATGCCTGCGGGAAGCGCCAGCGACCGTTTTGGACGCCGCAATATTCTCGTCATCGGTTACGCCATGTATGCGCTGGTTTATGTCGGTTTCGGCGCGGCAAGTCAGGCGTGGATGATTTGGCCGCTGTTTGCCCTCTATGGACTCTTCCCGGCGCTCACCGATGGCGTTGCCAAAGCCTTAGCGATAGACACCGCCGGAAAGATGGGACGCGCCACGGCAATCGGCATTTTTTCTGCGGTCAACGGCGTCACACAAATTGTCGCAAGCTACGTTGCCGGGGTGCTGTGGGATAAAATCAATCCAAGCGCGACCTTTTATTTCGGAGCCGCGCTGGCAACCGTTTCCGTCGGTTTACTCTTTTTACTTTTACCTTCGCGCTTGCAAAGCAAATCAGTATAATTTGCCGAGAGGTAAATGCTCATGACCACAATTGCGATATTGCCTGAACAGGTTGACGAAAAAATCAAGTCTTATCGCGCCATTGCCGGACACAAACAGTCCGTAGGTAAAACCGCAGGAGAGGCGCTTGATGAACTCACAAAACAGTTGAGCGAAGAAGAAGCGAATATGTTGGTGGTCATTCAAAATTTACGCGCTGACCAATTTTTCACTGCCGCGCAACAATCCCGTTTAAGCGAACTCATGGCGCGCTTGCAATCTCCATAAATCAAATAGCACGGGCGCAGTTGATGCACTCACGCAAGAGGAAGTGCGATTTTTTAACCCACGCATTGATGATTGGAATATGCATTTTCAATTCGATGTTGAGACCGGACAGATTCAAAGCTTAACAGCGATTGGCACAGTAACGGTAAACCGTTTAAGAATGAACCGCGAAGCGCAAATCGTCGCCCGTCTCAGTTGGGTTCGTTTAGGGTTATATCCTTAAATTTCCCAACAATAAATCTCAGGTCAGGTTGCTCAATACGCCGCCGTTTAAGATAATGTCTCGCCGCTCTCTATATTCATTTACAGGAGAAAATAAGATGATGCTCAGCACCATGCAGGATAGACCTTTGACGATTACTGAAATTTTTAAACACGGAAGAAAGATTTATCCCGACAGCGAAGTCATCACTTTTATGGGCGATGAGTCGCGCCGCGCCGCTTACGCGGAAGTCGCCCGGCGGGTCGGGAAACTTGCCCACGCGCTTACCAAACTCGGTGTTAAATCCAGTGACCGCGTCGCGACCTTTTGCTGGAACAATCAGGAACACCTCGAAGCCTATTTTGCCGTGCCCTGCATGGGCGCTGTGATGCACACCCTGAATCTGCGCCTGTTTCCTGACCAACTCACTTACATCGCCAATCATGCCGAAGACAAAATCATCATCGTTGATGATTCGCTGGTGCCCTTGCTTGCCCGCGTGGTCAAGGATTTAAAGACCGTTGAAAAATATATCGTCGTCGGCAACGGCGATGCGTCGGCGCTTGGCGTTGAAGTTTTGCGTTACGAAGAGTTAATCGAAAATGAAGACAGTGATTTCGCTTTTCCTGAAATTGATGAACGACAGGCGGCAGCGATGTGTTATACCAGCGGCACTACAGGCCATCCGAAAGGCGTGGTCTATTCGCATCGCTCCAATTATCTGCATTCGTTTGCCGCGACCTCTTCGATGCTGCTGGCGCTCAATCAAAGCGACCGCGTCTTGCCAATTGTGCCGATGTTTCATGCGAATGCCTGGGGTTTGCCGTATGCCTGCTGGATGGCGGGCGCGGATTTCCTGATGCCGAATCGGTTTTTGCAAGCCGAGCCGCTTTGCAAATTCATCGCTGCGGAACGCCCAACCTTTTCCGGCGCGGTGCCGACCATCTGGAACGACATTCTACGTTATGCGGAAAACAACCCTGTGGATTTGTCTTCGGTGAAAAGAATCATCTGTGGCGGTTCGGCGGTGCCGCGCGTGTTGATGGAAAAATTTGAACAACGTTATGGCATACCCATTATTCAAGCGTGGGGCATGACGGAAACTTCACCGATTGGCGCAATGGCGATTCCGCCGAAAGGCATCGACCCGGAAGAAGAGATCGAATGGCGGGTCAAAACCGGGCGCGTGGCGATGGGCGTTGAATTGCGTTTAATGGATGACGAAACCGAATTGCCCTGGGATGGCGAATCGGTCGGTGAAATCGAAGTGCGCGGACCCTGGATTACCGGCTCTTATTATGGCGATGATGCGCCGGAAAAATTCCATGACGGCTGGTTGCGTACCGGCGATGTCGGAACCGTCAATGACAAAGGCTTCATTCAAATCACCGACCGCGCCAAAGACGTCATCAAATCGGGCGGCGAATGGATTTCCACCGTTGAATTGGAAAACACGATTATGGGTCACCCGGAGGTTATCGAAGCCGCAGTGATTTCCGTACCCGACGAGAAATGGGATGAACGTCCGCTCGCCTGTGTCGTACTCAAAGAGGGTTCAATGACAACCGCCACTGAGTTGCGCGATTATTTAAGCAAAAAAGTCGCCAAGTGGTGGATACCGGAACGCTGGTCTTTTATTAGCGAAGTACCCAAGACCAGTGTCGGTAAATTCGATAAAAAGGTGCTTCGCGCGCGTCGCGAAAAAGGCGAACTCGAAATTATCAGCGAGTAACCCGGTAAAGCGACCGCTACCCAGACTAAATTAAGGAGACCATATTAATTGAAATTATTTTATTCGATAGCTGGCTGGCTTGTGTTTAGCGCAGTCTTTATGTCATTTGCCGAACACGTCGTCCATCGTTATATGATGCATCGCAAAGGGCTTCCCCGATTCATCTACAAATTGATTGCCTATTGGGGCGCGATTTATGAAGAACATGCTTTGCTGCATCACGGCAAATATTACAAAACCTTTAATGACGAACCCGACCCCGAAGGCAAACATTTGAATCTCAAGCTCAATGTTCTGTTGGGCTTCCTTTTCTCTTTGCCGTTTGCCGGAATCATTTACTTTTTTTCGGCAGTCGGCAGCATTATTTTTGTGGCAGTGGTTATCTTCCATCACTTTGCCTGGAACATCATCCACACCGAGATGCACGTTCCCAAACCGAGATTTTTCTCGCGTCTGGCGATTTACAAATTCCTGGCGCGTTACCACTACATGCACCATATCTACCCCGGCAGAAATTTCAATGTCGTGTTGCCGTTTGCCGATTTCCTGCTCGGCGCGGTTCGCCGTCCGAGCGAAAAAGACCGGCTCGGTATGGAAGCTATAGGATTAGCCTGATGCGTTTGCCAAGCTTTTTTGTTCTAGTTTTCATTTCATGTGCGGCGCTCAAAATCGCCGCACAAACCAATCCCTCCATTAACGATACAAAAAAATCGTTAGCCCATCACCATACGCAGATTGCACAAGACGGATTCGCAACCTCTCGCAAACCGTTGCGCCCGGTGCATACCTATTCCATCGTGGCGCGGGATGCGGAAACCGGACAAATCGGCGTAGCTGTACAATCGCACTGGTTCAATGTCGGCTCAACCGTCCCGTGGGCGGAAGCCGGTGTTGGCGCGGTCGCTACGCAATCCTTCGTTGACCCAAGCTACGGCAAACTCGGACTCGAACTCATGCGCACAGGCAAAAGCGCGCCCGATGCTTTAAAAGCTCTGCTGGCGGGTGACGAAGGGCGCGAGGTGCGCCAGGTCGCGATGATTGACGCTGAGGGGCGGGTCGCGGCGCATACCGGCGCAAAAGACATTCCCGAAGCCGGTCATATTGTCGGCAAAAATTTTTCCGTGCAAGCCAACCTCATGCTCAGCAATAAAGTGTGGGGCGCGATGGCTGAGGCTTTCGAGAAAACCAAAGGCGATCTGGCTGAACGCATGATGGCGGCACTTGAAGCTGCGCAAGCGGTCGGCGGCGATATTCGCGGCAAACAATCTGCCGCCTTGATTGTCGTCGCGGGTAAATCAACCGGCAAGCCCTGGGCGGATAAAATCTTTGATATTCGTGTGGATGATAGTCCCGAACCGCTCAAAGAATTGCGCCGCTTATTGCTGGTGCATCGCGCTTACAATCACATGAATGCAGGCGACCTTGCGGTTGAAAAGAACGATAACGAAGCGGCGCTCCGCGAATACAGCGCCGCCGCGCGGCTCGTCCCCGACAATGCCGAGATGGTTTACTGGCACGCCGTGGCGCTGGTGAATATGAAACGTGTGGATGAATCATTGCCGCTTTTTAAAAAGGTTTTTGCAATGGATAAAAACTGGATGACGCTGACGCCACGACTCGCGAAGGTGGGACTCTTGCCCGACGACGCCAAACTCATCGAACGCATTCTCAAAGCCGGAAGTTAAAGGCTCTCTAAAGGGTTTTTATTTTCTCAATCGCCAATCGTTTTCCAAGCTTCTCACGCGAAATCATCTCCCAACGCAAGCCGCAAAATCATCGAATGTTTTGCGGCTCATTTATTTTTTAAAACCTGAAATCCGACCGCATCCAGCCTCGCGTAATTGCAAACGTAGTTCAAAACAACAAAAAACATTTGGAGGAGAGCAATGAATTCGTTATCGGAAGAATTTATTGAAGAGCGGTCATTAAGCGTCGTAGCGGTGGTTTATTATTTGATTATGCTGGCGGCATTCGGCATCGGTTTATATGGACTCTACAATTTAATCTGGCTTGCCGGTTTAGCCGCCGAACAACATGCGCGCGTCGTCGGCATCGGTTAATCAATCAATAAAATTTCGTTTATCCAGTTGCGTATTTAAATTTTCATTCACTCAAGTTTTGAGAAAACCCCAATAAACATCGGTTATTTCAAATATCGTGTTCCCTTTCCAGAATTTCTCGCAAAGGAGGACGGCAAAGAATCAAGTTAGCCTCTTCGCGTTTCGCCTCCTTTGCGAGAACTATCCTACCGCGCAAAAGTTGAAAGCCGTATCAAGCGAGTGCTAGACTTTTGCCGATATGAATCCCGAATCAAAATCCGAACGCGCCAGCACCGGCAGCATCATCTGGACAATCTCGCGCAGGCTTGCAATGGTTGTGGTTCTGACGCTCGCCTTTATTCTGAGCGCCGCCGTCACCATCTATGTCGTCTTTCGCGGCGGCAACACCCGGGTTCCCGATGTCGTGGGCAAATCCGAAATTGATGCCAAGCGGTTGATTGAATCGGCGCAACTCGAATTTCGCGTACAACACCGCAACGATGACGCGGCGGCGATGAATACGGTGATCGAAACCCGACCGGCGGCAAATTCCGCGGTCAAGAAAAACTCTGTGGTTACGGTCGTCATCAGCAATGGCCCGGCGCAAACCAAAAGCGCAAACCGCATTGACGCTGAGGAGTTTCTGGTTTCCGGTTTTTGGTCAACAGCCGCTCGTCATCATTGCTTATCCAAAAATTTCGCCAACTCAACGTTAGACAACCTGAAACTATAAACCAGAAACCGACTTATGATTGAAATCGCCCCGTCAATTCTATCCGCAGATTTTTCCAGGCTTGGTGAAGAGGTGCGCGCCGCAGAACGCGGTGGCGCGGGAATCATTCATATCGATGTGATGGATGGTCATTTTGTTCCCAACATCACTATCGGACCACTCGTCGTGAAAGCGGTTCGTCAAGTAACCGCGCTGCCGCTCGATTGTCATTTAATGATTACCGACCCGGACAACTATATCGAAGATTTCGCCCGCGCCGGAGCCAATCTCATCTCTGTACATGTCGAAGCGGTTGCGCATCTGCATCGCACCGTGACAGCGATTCGCAAACTCGGTTGTCGCCCCGGCGTGGTCTTAAACCCTGCGACGCCGCTTGCCACCCTTGAAGAGATTTTGCCGTTCATTGATTATGTGTTGCTGATGTCTGTCAATCCCGGTTTCGGCGGGCAATCGTTCATAGAGACCGCGCTTGACAAGGTCAGTCGGCTACGCGCTATGATTCAAAATCGCGGACTGAATATTCATATTGAAATTGACGGAGGCATTGACCTCCCGAATATTGCAGAAGTTGCACGACGCGGCGCGGAATGGTTTGTCGCCGGTTCTGCGGTATTTGGCAAAGGCAATGCGGAAGCGGCAACCCGCGCTTTGCGTCAAAAAGCTTTAGAATCACTGGCAATTTAACCCGTGTTTCCTGAGTTGAAGCGGTGAAGAAGTGATAAGATGAAGCGGCGATTTTCCCGCTACTTCACCTTATCATCTCTTCACCTGCTCATCTCTTCATCCTTTGAATAAGGGTAGTTTTTCTATGAGATTTATCAAAATTTTAATTATCGCCATCGCCGTGTCGCTCGCGTTTGCAGCCTGCGGCGGAAAATCCAAAAACAAAATCACTCTCGAAGAAGCCAAAGGGCCGGGGCGTGATAAAGAACTCACGCGCGAAGCCATCACGGCGATTCGTAAGGGCAACTTTGATACCGGCAGAATCTTACTGAGCACCTTGATTAACACCTACCCCGAAAGCCCTATGGTGAAGATTGCCAAACTCGCCGCTGCCGATTCGTTTTACCTTGAAGGCGGCACCAAAAATCTCGCGCAAGCCGAAGTCAATTACCGCGAGTTCGTCGAATTTTTCCCCGATGACCCGCTCGCCATTGAGTCGATGATGAAGATGGCGGAAATTCATCTGAAACAGGTGCAAGCGCCTGACCGCGACACCACGCACGCCAAACTTGCCGAGCGCCAGTTGAAAGAAACCCTGCGTCGTTATCCCAACATGGATAAAGAGAAAAAAGACCGGCTTGAAGGCTTGATGACCGATGTGCAGGAAATTCTCGCCATGCATGAATTGAAAGTGGCGAAGTTTTATTACGATTTGCGCCAATCAATGACCGCCGCGCAGATGCGCACCGAAGAAATTCTCAACAAATATCCGAATTTCTCGCGCTTTGATGAAGCCCTGTGGTTACACGCGCAATCGATGGCATTGCAGGAAGACACTGAAACTGCAAGCGCAGACCTTGCGCGACTGGTCGCCAATTATCCGCACTCGAAATATACCGAAGAAGCGAAAAAGATGCTGGAGAAATTCGGCAAAGCGGTTCCCGAACCCGACCCTGCAAAATTACAGGATAAACCCGAAAGCAAAGGCATCCTCGCGCGCATGGCTGGGGTGTTGTCCGGCCCTTCGATTGATACATCGAACAAAGGGGTCATCATTGACCGCGACCTCAAAACCGATGAAATCATTGCCCGCGCCGTTGAACTCGCGGGCGCGCCAAAAGAGTTCGGGCCGACCACGCCCGGCTCCACCACCACAACCAATCAGATAGATAATCGTCCGCGTCGCGCCACCGATTCAAGCCAGGATGTCGAGGTCAAACCCGGCTCTTCTGCGCCAACAACCAAAGAAGCGACGCCTTCTTCGACCAAGAAAGACAAGGATAAGAAGAAGAAAGAGGATGAAAAGAAGAAGGACAATAAATCCTCGGTTCTCAGAAATCCTTAATTATCAGGTGACAGGTGACAGGGAACAGGTGATAGGGAAAGATTCCATGCTGTTTCCTGTCGCCTGCCACCTGTCACCCAAACCATGAAAGTTCTTGTCATAGGTGGAAGCGGATATATCGGCAGCCACACAGTAGAAGAACTGTTGCGGCGCGGTTATGAAGTTTGCATACTGGTTCGCGGCATCACCACCCACCAACTCCCTACCAATACCCGAATCATCAAAGGCGACCGGCACAGCCCGGACGATTTAATCCGACTGCGCGCCGAGCATTTCGATGCCATCATTGACATCAACGCCTACACACGCGAAGCAACCCAACTCATCATTAAAACTTTCGATGGTTTCATCTCGCGCTTCGTCCATTTAAGCACTCTGGCGGTTTGTCAACGTTCAAGCATTCCGGTTACCGAAGACGATGCAATGGTGACCAACCCGAATGCCGGTTACGCCTATGATAAAGCCGAATGCGAACGCGCCTTGCGCTGGGCTTATGCCAAAAGCCGCTTCCCCTATGTCTGCATTCGTCCGAGCGCGGTGTATGGCGAACGCGACCGCCTGTCACGCGAAAATTATTATCTGAAACGCATGATTTCAGATGATGCGATTATCGTCCCCGATAGTGGGGCGGTTCCCATCTGGGCAGTTTATGTGAAGGATTTGGCAAAGGTATTAGCCAATGCGGTAAGCGCCAAAAATGTTGAGGGCAGGTGTTATAACCTGTCGCAACCGGAAGTCGTCACCATCAATCAACACATCGCCAACATTGCGCGCCTCATCCAGACGCCGGTTAAAATCCTGCACATTCCATCGCGCCTGCTTGAACGTCTGGGCTTCAATCTGGCGCATTTTCCCTATGCCTTACCCAATGATGAATTGATTTTAATCGACACGCGCGCGGTTCGCGCCGATTTACAATTTGCTGCAACCCCTTATGCGCAAGCCTTGCGCGACACCATCGAATGGTTTCTCGAACGCGGCGTTGACAGCGAACCCTCAATCGAAGAAGCCTTCCCGCCGGTCATTCCGCGTTCAAGAGAGCGCGTACTGGTCGAACGCTACCACAAAGCCACTCAGGAACTTGAAGACCGTTTGACCGATGAATGGTTAAACGAAGCCTTGCCGGAACTTTAATTGCAATTGACGAACAAAATCTATACAGCCGCAGTGTATGAATTAATCCCATTGTGTATGTTTAGAGAATAGCTTTAGAAATTGGCGTTTCCATTTTCTTCGCTTAAAGCGCGGCTTTGTGAACCGCAAAATAAAAGCAACCTCCTTCCTTATTCGGATTTCCGGCATTTTTCCGTGAAAAAATTGGCACAGGGCTTGCCCCTGAAATTCAGGGTTTCACCATACTACGCAAGGAGTTTTTTTATGTCTGAAAAGCAGCGTTTGAAAAAAGATAGCAGCGATAAAAATAAAGAAAATCAAGCCCGCAGAGAGGCTGAAGCCTATGCCGAGATAAAACGCGATTTATCTGCGTCCGATGAAAAAGGCAGACCTAAAGTCGGCGGTTCGGATGCCCGCAGTCCCCAAAACCGCAAAGCAAATGCTTAACCCATTCAACCCACCTCTTTTATGAAGAGGAGCGAAAGGAGAACTTATGAATGCTTTGGAGCTATTAACAGAAGACCACGAAAAAGTAGCAGAACTATTCTCGCAACTCGAAGACAGCGAAAGCGAGAGTGCCCGATTGAATCTTTTCGGGAAAATTAAAACCGAGTTGGAAACCCACACCCATATTGAAGAAACCTTGTTCTACCCCATGCTGGAAGACTATGAAGAATTGCAAGACCTGATTACGCAAGCCTATGAAGAACATAAACAGGTTAAAACCTTACTTCGCGAAATTGAGCAACTCGCCAGAGGCAGCGTATTGCTGGATGCCAAGTTAAACGTGTTACAGGAAAATGTTGAGCATCACGTCGAGGAAGAAGAGGGTGAGTTGTTTCCTCAAGTCGAAGATATTATCGAAGAGGAGGAATTGGAAAATCTCGGCAACGAGATGATGACGGCAAAACAGGAATTTCAAAAAGCCTACAAAGCAACGTCAGGTAGAAAATAACCGGACATTGAGGGCAACGCAATCAAATGCATTGCCCTCATCGCTTTTGAGAAAACCGCGCTAATGCCAGAGCGTAAGAAAAATGTTATCGGCTGGATTAGTTCTTTGATATTCACTCTCAGGTTATTTAAGCAGGTTTATAAACAATGGCAGGACGGCATCAGTGAAGAGGTTTACAAATGGTTATTCATCACCAATCCGGTTGTTTTCATCGGCGCGATTGTTGGCATAGGGGGTAGGTTTTGGCATAGACGCTATAAATATAAAAACTGATTTTCGTTTTTTTTATTAAAGGAGTGGTTATGAAACAGGAACATTCAAATCAAGCATCGCAGGCTTCACCAAAAGTCGGAAAAGTAGATGATGAAGGTGACCCGCGATTAAACGCATCGTCATCAAGTGATCATCCAAGTAAAAAGGAGCAGATTCTACAACTCCATCAAGACGGCATCACCGATGTTGCCGAGGTCGCTTATCTGGTTGATGCATCGCCTTCATATGTTGCCGAGGTCTTGCGTCAGGCGGGATTACTCACCGGTTATTTTGACCTCTATACGACGACCGCAAGCGAGCAGAATATTTATTCACGTTATTTTCGCAACATTCTCGCTTTTAAAAATGTCGAAGCCGCGCAGCAATCCATCGAGAAGATTGACCGGCTTTATTCCTACTTCGAGCGCATCGGTGACCGCGCGGGCCAACATCACGCCATGCTATTGGCTTTAACCGGCAAGAACCGCGCGCGCTGGAGCAACAAACTGGAAGAGGCGAAAATTTTCAGCGACTGGCTGGCGGCGCATTGATGCGGTTTATGGATTCATCCGTTGAATGACAACGAGGTGGAAGCAAACAATGATTTATAAACTTTAAAAATTCCGGCAGGTCAATAGAGCCGTTGGCGCTTGAATGTCGTTGAGTATCAGCTTCAGGTCGTCACGTTTTGTCAGGTGGCAAGCCATCCGCCTCAGTTTGAAGAACCGGACTATTTGACAGCACTTGTCCTTACACGCATTTGCACATCGCTATACCCTGCAAGCGAATTGGCAGGCACACTTTCTCTAAAATTATTTTACGCAAGAAAAGCTTCGTGCTAGATTTACCACGTCGTGACCTCCCAAGCACTCAACTGGTTAATCAAAATCCGCGCAGCCACCGGCGTACTGGCAATTGTGCTGAGTGCGCTCAGCCCAGCCGTCGCGCTCGCTTTGCAACCGGCAGAGAACGTTTGCGCGATGGCGTGCTGTATAAGCGAAGGCAATTGCTGTTGCACCATCAAAAAAGCCTTTGTTAAAGGGCAACCTCACGACGGTAAAACCAGTTTAACGCAAACAGAAATCGCCAAGCCCTGTTCGGAAAACTGCGCTGCATCAACATCGACGGTAAAAACGGTTTCGCGCAACGTCATCCACAAAGCAGTCACGCATGCCGTTTTATTCACCACCCTCATCACCTATTCACAACCGCCGCCAAATGCAAAAGAGACTTTTGATTTAACCGCTTTATCGCCGCGCGCGCCTCCGCTTTGCTGAATTCACTAATCTACCGACTTGGTTGTTTCAACCGAAACTCGCTGTTCGTGTGATGGCAGAGGTTTGGGGTCTTGAACAACTCATACCGTGTTGCAAAACAAAATTCGCGGCATACCTTCTGAAGTAGTCAATGACTGCGTCGGTCGTCAGTCAAAGGCTAACGCTCAACTTACGCCGTTTATTTTGCAACTCGATATCCGTTCACATCCATCGGGTCATCCACCATCCGTTACAAGCGTTGCGAAGGGCATCGGCTTGCAACGCTGACCAACTCAAAACTCAGCCTGGGTTATGTGGTGTGGATGGAACCGCTGGAAAAGGCGTGAAGATAATCTCTGTCACGCGAAAGGAAAAGGTATTGAACCAGCAAATGCAACATAATATTTTGCAACTCAAAAATCCCCTATGGCAGCTTTTTCATTGGATAACCACAGGCACAAAAGGTTTTCTGGTGATCGGTTTTCTTTTGTGTCTGACCGCCTGTCGCCCGTCAACCGTCGCCGAAACCCGGCGCTATTCATTGAGTGGTGAAATCAAATCCATCAATGCGCCAAGCCATCGCCTCACGATTACTCATGAAGCGGTTGCCGGTTATATGGAAGCCATGACGATGGATTATGCGGTCAACAAAGAAACTGATTTTAAGCCATTGAAACCCGGCGACCGGATTCAGGCGACGCTCATTCTACGCAACGATGAGTCCTGGCTTGAAGATGTCGTCATCAATCCAACAGCGGTTGACGCGCCTGGCGAAAAACCTGATGAACAAATGGCTGTAGAAAAAAATGCCGGCGCGTCGAAGAAAGCTTTATCTACGCGCGCAACCAAACCGCCCGGTAAACCGGCGGCAAGCAAACCGACATCAACGGGCGACGCTGCGTCAAGCAATCGTCATGAAGATCACACGGCTCACAGCCATTAACCGTAAGGAATAAATTATGAAAATCAAAAATATCAAAATCATCGCTCTTCTTATTATCATCACGCTGGCAATCTTCGCCGCGTTGATCAAGTTTGAAACCAACGTTGCGGCGCACGATGGCAAAGCCCACGCCCCTGCCGCCGCCAAAAAATTGCAAAACCCCTTGAACCTTACGGAAGCCGATTTAATCAACGGGCGCGCGCTTTACAACCAGCATTGCGCTTCGTGTCACGGCGCGGACGGCAAAGCACAAACCGCCGCCGCTAAAGCACTGAAGAAAAAACCGACGGATTTAACCGACCATCACACACACTTTCTCAAAGACGGCGAAATTTACTGGGTCATCGCCAATGGCATACGCACAAGCGGAATGCCTGCCTATAAAACCAAAATGAGCGAACGCGAACGCTGGCAGGTGGTCTCGTATGTCCGCCAGTTCTACCCTTACAAAGATGACGAACCGCAAAACCCTAAAACCTCTGCAACCTCGTCATCACAAACCCAAGACCTCGCCATCAATTTTCGCGCGATGGTCGGCGACCAGAATTTCACTTGTTCATCAAGCTACGAGGGGATTGGCACGACGGGTTCAACCATCACGGTTTCGGATTTTCGCCTCTATGTTCATAACCTGCGGTTGATTGACAGTCGAGGCAATGAAGTTCCTTTGCAACTCGCACAAGACGGCAAATGGCAATATGACAATGTCGCTTTGTTGGATTTTGAAAACGGCGAAGGCAATTGCGCCAACGGCACCAAAGAGATAAACGACACGATTCGCGGCAAAGCGCCCGTCGGCAATTATGTCGGCTTGCGCTTTATTGTCGGCTTGCCTTTCGATAAAAATCACAATGACCCGACCACGCAACCTTCGCCATTGAATCTCAGTCGTATGTTTTGGAACTGGAATGCCGGTTATAAATTCGCCCGCATCGACATGAAAACCACAGGTCAGCCGAAAGGCTTCGTGTTGCATCTCGGCAGCACCAGTTGTATGCCGAACACTTCGCCCAACACCGTGCCGACCGCCTGCGCCAACGGCAATCGCCCGGAAATCACTTTGAAAAATTTCAATCCGCAAGGCGATGTGGTGATTGCCGATTTGAAGGCGCTGCTCAAAGACACCAACGTCGATGTCAATCAACCGAATACTGCGGTCGGTTGTATGTCGGCGTCACAGGACGCGGATTGCGCGGGAATATTTAAGAATTTAGGCTTGCCGTTTGCCGGCGTCGCCGCCACCGGACAGAGCTTTTTTCATCTTGAAAAATCTACGAAAACGGCGAGCGCGACTACAGAAGGTGAAGTGATGAAAGCGCGCGCCGCAGCCTATGAGTGGAATTTGCCGAAAGGGTTTCCGACCCCAAGGGTTCCCGAAGACAATCCGATGACCGCCGAAAAAGTCGAACTCGGACGTTACCTGTTTTATGACAAACAACTCTCCATCACCGGCAAATTCGCCTGCGCTTCGTGTCATAAACAGGAGCGCGCTTTTGCCGATGAAAATCCGTTGGCAGTGGGCGCGACCGGCGAACATCATCCGCGCAACAGCATGGGATTGACCAACATCGCCTATAGCCCCGTGCTCACCTGGTCAAATCCCAATATGCGACAGTTGGAAAAACAAGCCCTGGTGCCGATGTTCGGCGAACATCCCATCGAACTCGGACTTTCAGGAAAAGATGTGGAAGTGTTGCAGAGGTTGAAAGGCGAACCAATTTATCAAAAACTTTTTGCCGCAGCCTTCCCCGAAGACCGCGACCCGTTTACACTCGGCAATCTCACCAAAGCGCTCGCTTCGTTTGAACGCACATTGATTTCCGGCAATTCGCCTTATGACCGTTACCGTTATAGTGGCGACAAAAATGCGATTTCGGCTTCGGCAAAACGCGGCGAGAACCTGTTTTTCAGCGAACGCCTGGAATGCTTTCACTGTCACGGCGGTTTCAATTTCACCGAAACCGTTGACCACGTTGGCAAAGCTTTTGCCGAGATCGAATTTCATAACACCGGTCTCTACAACATCGACAGCAAAGGCGCGTACCCTGCGACTAACACCGGCATCTTTGATTTCAGCAAAAATGCCGAAGATATGGGCAAATTCAAAGCGCCGACGCTGCGCAACATCGCGTTGACCGCGCCGTTTATGCACGATGGCAGCATTCAAACTCTGGAAGAAGCGATTGACCATTATGCAGCGGGCGGACGGACAATTAAATCAGGCGAGTATGCGGGGGTCGGACGCGACAATCCCTTCAAGAGCAGTTTCGTGAAAGGTTTCAAGCTGACCGCGCAGGAGAAAACGGATTTGGTGAATTTTTTAAAGAGCCTGACCGATGAACTGTTCATCACCGATGCACGCCTTAGCGACCCCTGGAAAAAAGATTGACCGCAATTGAAAAATGACCGAACCACCCGCGCCATTTAAAAGCCATTACGCGACTTTCTCCTGGTTGGCGCGGGAATGCGGTCTGCCGGAGCGCCAGGGTTGCAATCGCTTGCGCTCCGGCTTTTTCGTGATGATAGATTTTTAACCCGCCGGTTAAAATTTATTTATTCATCAGATTGGTTCAATACCCTTTTCAACCAATCCTGCCAGCCTCTTTATGGCAATTGTAAAAAGTTGCAAAAACATTCCGGTAGCGAAACGCAAGTCTATTTATTGCCACTTACTGCCAACAAAATCTTTTGGGAGGAACTCAAAATCGTGCTGCAAGACCTGCGATTCGCATTCAGAATGTTTGTTAAACAACCGGCTTTCACCTTTATTGCCATCCTGACGTTGGCGCTTGGCATCGGCGCAACCAGCGCCATCTTCAGCGTCGTTTATGGCGTGTTGTTGCGCCCGCTTTCACTGCCTGACCCTGACAAGGTCGTCAATCTCTGGGAAGCGCGATTCGAGAGCAGCCAGGGCATAACCTTTCAAGGTTCGGTCTCTGCGCCAAATTACTTTGATTGGCGCGAACAAAACGAAGTCTTCACAGGACTTTCTGCCTATCAGTTCACCAACCTGAGTCTGCAAACCGCAGAGCAACCCGAACGCATTCGCGGCGCGATGGTTTCAAGCGAATTTTTCGATGTGCTCGGTGTGCAACCCCTCAAAGGTCGCATATTTTTGCAGGGCGAAGACCAGCAGGGCAAAAACCATGTCGCGATTTTGAGTTATCAACTCTGGCAACGCAATTTTGCGGCTGACCCCGACATCGTCAATAAAGAGATTATTCTCGGCGGCGAAACCCATACCATCATCGGCGTGATGCCTGCAACCTTCGGTTTCCCTTCACGGTTCACGGAAATCTGGATACCGTTAATCATTCCGCCAGACCTTGCCGCCAATCGCGGCTATCATTACTTGCTGACTATCGCCAGACTCAAAGACGGCGTGATGCTTGAACAGGCGCAAGACCACCTGAAAGCCATCGCGCGCGGCATCGAAGAAAAATATCCCAATGAACAGACCGGCAGAAGCATTCTGGTGATTCAGGCGCAGGAACAGTTGGTGCAAAACATTCGTCCGGCGCTATTGATGCTCCTGGGCGCGGTCGGTCTGGTGCTCTTGATTGCCTGCACCAATGTTGCCAATCTCCTGCTGGCGCGCGCCACCGCAAGAACCAGAGAAATCGCTATTCGCACGGCGCTTGGCGCAAGCCGTTTTCGATTGATTGCGCAATTTTTAACCGAAAGCGTTTTGCTTTCGTTGATGGGCGGCGCGCTCGGTTTACTGCTGGCTTACTGGGGCGTCGATGTGTTGTTAAACCTGGCGACCAATTTCCTGCCGCGTGTCAATGAAGTCTCGCTTGATTGGCGGGTCATCGTTTTCACACTGGGAATTTCCATCGTCACCGGCATACTTTTCGGACTGGCTCCGGCTCTGCAAATTTCCAAACCGAATATTCAAAGCTTTTTGAAAGAAGGTGGCAGTTCCGGTCACAGTCCGCATCGCAACTGGTTGCGCAGCACTTTTGTGGTTTCGGAAATCGCGCTTTCGCTGATGCTGCTGGTTGGTGCGGGACTGTTGATAAAAAGCTTTTCGTATCTGCTTGAAATTGATTCCGGCATGAAACCCGACAATGTTTTAACTATGGGCATTGCGCTGCCACAGGCGAAATATTCAACCCAGCAAACGGCGGCGGCTTTTCATCGCCAGATTCTTGAACGGCTTGCGGCGTTGCCGACCGTCAATTCCGTAGGAATCATTAATATGCTTCCCATTCAACAGACCGGCAATAACGGGTCATTTGAAATCGAAGGCAAACCGCCTTACCCCGTCGGTCAGGAACCCATCGCTGAAAAACGTTCGATAATCGGCGATTATTTTAAAGCATTAGGAATCGCCGTGGCGGAAGGCAGAACTTTCACTTCACAAGACCAGGAAAAGTCTACGCCGGTGGTCATGGTCAACAAAACATTCGTCAAGAAATTCATGGATAGCGACAGCGTTGTCGGCAAACGCATCAATGTCGGAGATAATGTTGATTGGCGCGTCATCGTTGGCGTTGTTGAAGACATCAGACAAAACGGCATCACCAGAGAACCGATGCCGGAAATTTATGTGCCCATCAACCAATCCGGTTTTCCCATCAACAGCATCAGTCTGGTGGTGCAGACAACGACGAATCCCACCGCTTTAACTTCAGCCATTCGTCACGAAATTCAAGCGATTGACCCGATGCAACCGATTCACAATGTCAAAACTATGGAAGAGGTCATTAGTGATTCGGTCGCCGGCAATCGTTTGAACATGACGCTGCTGACGATTTTCGCGGGGCTTGCCATCATCCTTGCGGTAATCGGAATCTACAGCGTGATGTCTTACACCGTCACCCAATCCACCAAAGAAATCGGCATTCGACTGGCGCTTGGCGCGGACACCTTGAATGTTTTGAAACTCGTTCTCGGACAGGGTTTCGTGCTGACGCTTATCGGTATTGCAATCGGCATTGCCGGAGCATACGCTTTAACGGGCTTGATGTCCGGTCTATTGTTTGGCGTGAAGGCAACCGACCCGGTGGTTTTCATTGCCGTGTCGGTGATTTTGATTATCGTAGCGTTGGCTGCCTGTCTGGTTCCTGCCAGACGCGCAATCAAAGTTGACCCGATCATTGCCCTCAGATACGAATGAGCCGAAAACCGCGTAAGCTGATGATGCAGTTTTTGGCTTAAAGAGAATCGGCATTTGAAAAAGGAGATTTGATTATGGCAAACCTGTTGCAAGATATTCGCTATTCTCTTCGCGGGGTAAAACACAATCCTCTATTTGCGTTCATCATCATAATTATTCTTGCGCTCGGCATCGGCGCGAATACCGCAATCTTCAGTTTCGTCAACGGCGTATTATTAAAGCCGCTGCCTTTCGATGAGCCTGAACAATTGATGGTCATTGGCGAAAATAATCCTGAAAAAGGTTCTTCGATAAGCGTCGCTTCGCCTCGCAATCTGGAAGATTGGGAAAAGCAGAGTCAAACCATAGAACAATTCGGAGCCTGGCGCGATTGGCGATTCGGCATTTCTACTGCCGAAGGAAAGCGGCTGATTGCAAGCGGCATCGCCTCTCCGGGTTTGTTTCTGGCGCTCAAAGTTAAGCCCGTTTTGGGTCGCGTGTTCTTAACCGAAGAAAACCAGAAAGGACGCGACCATGTGATTTTGATTAGTCATAGTTTTTGGAAAAGCCAATTCGGCGGCGACACCAACATCGTCGGTCAATCAATGATTTTGGACAAAGAGAGTTTCACAATCGTGGGAGTTTTGCCGCCGGAAATGGAATCGCTCGATTTAGGTTCTTTCAAAATCTGGGCACCGCTCACCGTTGACCCCGATCAATTCCTTGACCGCTCTTTGAGAAACCGCAGAGTTTATGGGCGATTGAAAGACGGCGTTTCTATCAATGAAGCGCAAGCCGAAATGAGCCTCATCGCTCAACAACTCACGCAACAATACCCAAAGGACAATGCGGGTTGGGAGGTTTCCCTTACTCCCTTAATGGAAAATGTGGTTGGCGAATATCGTTCAACGCTTTTCATCTTTTTGGGCGCAGTCGGATTGGTGTTGTTAATTGCCTGCGCCAACATCGCCAATCTGATGCTTGCTAAAGCGGCAACGCGGCGAAAAGAGTTTGCGATTCGCAGCGCGCTTGGCGCAGGTCAATGGCAAATGATTCGGCAATTGCTGACGGAAAGCGTGCTGCTATCGGCAATGGGCGGGTTAATGGGTTTCTTCCTCGCCTTCTGGTTGGTTGATTTGTTCATCGCCATCAGTCCCGACAACATACCGCGAGTTGCTCAGGTCAAAGTAGACGGCGCGGTCTTGGCTTTTACTTCCGCGCTTTCGATTTTAACGGGAATGATTTTAGGGTTGGTTCCGGCGCTGCAATCATCAAAGCTCAATTTGGTTGAAGAGTTGAAAGAAGGACAGAGCCGTTACGCAAAGTGGTCGGGGTTCAGGTTTCGCAGTTTCCTGGTAATCTCACAAATAGCCATAGCTTTGGTTTTGTTAATCGGCGCAGCTTTGTTAGGGCAAACTTTTTTCAGGTTGATGAATATTCAAACGGGCTTTAATCCTGAAAACCTGCACACCGTCAGTCTGTTTCTGCCTATGGACAAATACAAAACCCGGCAGCAGATTTCCGACACCTATCAAAAAATTGCAGAAGAGTTGAAATCCATACCCGGCGTTCAATCGGTCGGCGCGACTTCTGCGGGACCGCAATTCGGCGGCTTTGAGCCTGTTGATTTTCTTGTTGAAGGACAAGCCGCTCCCGCTTCCGGCATTTATCCACAAGCCAGATATTTCAACATTGGCGCGGATTATTTTCACACGCTCGAGGTTCCTGTAATGATGGGACGCGAATTTAACGCTCAAGACAATGCATCATCAGTTCCCGTCGCCATTATCAACGAGACCATGGCTAAACAGTTTTTCAAAAACCAAAACCCGATAGGCAAGCGTGTGCAGTTGGTAAGAGAGAACGGCGCGGTTGAAGTGGTGGGCGTGGTCGGCGATATGAGGCGTTACGGATTGGGAGCAAAAGTCGAGCCTGAAATCTATTACCCTTTTATGCAAAAGCCCAGAGGGGCGACCTTCTTTGCCGTGCGAACCGACGCAACTTCGCCAAATATTGAATCCGCCGCGCGCGCCCGCCTGGCGAATCTCGACCCTGAAATCATCGTCACCAATGTAAGAACTTTTGATTACTTCGTTACTTCAACGCTCAGGCGTCCGCAATTCAATATGCTGTTGCTTATCGTTTTTGCGGGGCTTGCCGTCTTGCTGGCAACAGTCGGTATTTACGCGGTGATGTCTTACACCGTGACGCAATCCACCAGGGAAATCGGCATTCGCATCGCGCTTGGCGCGCAACAAAGCGACATTCTTAAAATGGTTATGAGACGCGGACTCGTATTGACGCTTACGGGAATTGCTTTGGGCATCTTCGGCTCTTTTGCCTTAACGCGGGTGATGTCCAGCGCATTGTTCAATATATCGCCAACCGACCCGGCAACCTTCGTTCTGGTGTCTGTCATTTTAATTTCGGTTGCCATGCTGGCATGTTTTTTGCCTGCGCGACGCGCCACGAAAGTTGACCCGATGATGGCGCTCAGAAATGAATGAAGGCATGAAGATGAGAATCATTCCGCGTTTCGTGATGCCAAAGATTAACCCGATGATTCGCCACCTTAAACGCTTGCGGCGTTATTTCACCGTGCCCGTCATCGCCTTGCTCATTGAAATGCTGCTGCTTGCTGCCGCTTTAATCTTTATTTTCACGGGCAGTCGCGCCAGTTGGCTTGACCGGCACGGCGCGCGATACGATTTGCTGGTTTTAAGCGCCATATTGATAGTCTTCTTTCTCTTGCATCTGGTGACGACGCGCAAAATCATTCCGTGGATCAATCAAAAATTATCGCCGCCGGTTTATGATGAACGCCGCATTCTCTTTGATTTCGGACAGGAAGCCCATAAGGCAAAAAATATTTCTCAACTCTATCAATCGCTGGTCAGGCAAATCGGCGAAGCCTTGAAAAGCGAAAACGTTTCCATTTTTGTGCGCGATGATGCGACCGGCAATTTCCTCTGTCGCATTTCGTCGGATACGTTAAGCGATAGTGAAACTTCGCAATCAGGCGACCTCAAAGAGAATTCCTTCAATCCCGATCTGACCATTGCAAAAGAGGCGTTCGTCATCAAGCGATTGCAATATCTTACAAAACCGATGCCCGTCACCACGGCTGAATATGAAGCCTGGGAAAAAGCCCTTACTACTTTTGCTTCCGAAACACGCGAAGCCCGAATGCGCGAAAGCGCCATCTTAAAACGCATCCGAACGCGATTGCTCATTAAGCTCACGCTGAAAGAGCAAATCATCGGCTTGATTTCACTGGGACCCCGGCGCGGCGAACATCAATATTCGGAACGCGACCAGGAGATGCTGATGTCCATCGCCAGTCAGGTCGCTTTGGTTATCGAAAACTCGAAACTCATCGAACGCATCGTTGCCGAAGAAAAATTGCGCCGCGAAATTATGCTGGCGGCGGATGTGCAGAAACGCCTTTTCCCTGAAAAAGCGCCGGTTTCATCGGTCGTTGATCTGACGGGATTTTGCCAACCGGCACGCGGCATTGGCGGCGATTATTATGATTTTCTGCCATTTGAAAATGACAAAATCGGTTTCGCGATTGCCGATGTTTCGGGCAAAGGAATTTCCGCAGCCTTGGTCATGTCAAATGTGCAGGCATCGCTGAGAAGTCAGACGATGGCGCATCCGAGCAACGGGCACAAACGCAGTTCAATCGTTGAAATGGTTTCAACCCTCAATAAACTGCTCTGCCAATCGACCGGGTCTTCGACCTATGTGACGTTTTTCTATGCGCAGATTGATGGCGCGAGTCGCATGATGACCTATGTCAACGCCGGACATAATCCGCCGTTCATTTTACGCAAAGCGCCCGACGGCGAAGACTATTTGAAGATGACCACCGGCGGCTCAGTAATCGGCATGTTCGATTCCTGCCTTTATGAAGAAGAGACTATCCCGTTGCAAAGCGGCGATATTTTAATCGCTTTCACGGATGGCGTGAGCGAAGCGTTGAGCGCAATAGGCGAAGAGTTCAGCGAAGAACGCTTGATTGAAGCGGTGTCGCGGGTGGCGCATCTTCCGGTCGAAGAAATCCGCGAAGCGATTGTGCGCGAAGTGCAGATGTGGTGCGAAGGCGCGCCGCAACACGATGATTTGACCTTCGTGGTTGTGAAGGTCAAATGAGCCTGAGGAGAAGACTGGTCGAGCAACTTGAAATTCTCAAGATAGAACACCAATGCCGCGAAGAACACGAAATTAAACCAGACCAATCGGTTTGCTCAGCCTGGTGTCCTCTTCGCAATCCTGGTGTTTAATTCGCTTTCCAATTTATCGACTTGCCTGTTGGAATATTTTTCAACGAACAACCGCATAGGCGAACTGCCTACGGCAAACGCACCGCCGAGAAGGTTCCGTTAGAGGTATCATATTGCGCGTGATTGTTCGGATTAAGCGTATCCCACATCACAATCACATCGCCTTTTTTAATCACCTCGCCTTTGATTTTTCCAATCATCACCAGTGAGGCGCACGGCACATCGGGCGAACACGGCAATTCAGTGGTAATCGACACGCGCTTGGCAACCTGTCGCCAGACGCCGCCGACCGTGCGACTGGCTTCATCGGTCAAGGTCATACGCCCATGCAGACTTTCGATGCGAGGGCTGGCGTCAACCATAAAAACCATTGTGCGCGTCACGTTGCTGCCCGGCGCCTCGGGTAGGTTGACGGTGAGTCGCCATTTGCCTTGAAATTTCGGAGCCGCCAAAACCGGAAAGACCAACAGCAGGCAAAGTGAAATCGTAGTTAAAGCAAGCAGGGGTCGTCTATTGTTCATCATCGCTTGTCTCCTTATTCGATACGGTCGCCGGTAAACGCGAAGGGCCAGGTGTCATAACCGGTCGGGCGCGTCGTATCCGTCACATCAAAAAAAGCCGTCATCGTTCCTCTGACGCGATTGTCATTGACGAATTCGCCGCGCATCACCACCGACCCGCAGGGGAAATTGTCATCCGGGCACCACAGTTGAAAGGTGGCGCTGAAGCGATTGCCATCCATACGCCAGACACCAAGCGGGTGAACGCTGGTGCCGACATCTTCGCGGTCAACGAATCCTGTGCGAATGCCGCCATCTTCGCTGAAATGCATATCGCGGTCGGGAAAGCCAAGGGTGTTGCCTTTGTTGGAAACTTTTTCGTCGTTAATCGGTGTCGAACGAATCTGCCACCTGCCGGCAAGCGTCGGCTGAGTTTGCATGGTGGCTTTCGGAACAAACACTGAACCGATGAAAAATAAAAAAGAAATGGTTAAAAGAACTGTAAAAATGGGTCTTTTTCGCATATTGATTCTCTCGAATGGGAGATAGGGTTTTGAGCGCTTGTCCTATTAAAGCTAAATCATTGAGATAAAAATTGTCCAGCAAAGTTTGATGCGCAATGGGTGAAACGGCTTTACAACCGCGCAGCCGCCGCTTCGTCCACCATCCAGAGCAACGCGCCTTTCGTCGGCTTGATGAGTTGGCTCGGATACAACGCCGGTTGCGGTTCGCCTTCGAGAACGCTTTTCAAAGTCTCGGCTTTATCGGCTCCAGCAACCAGAAAGGTGATGTTGCGCGCATGATTGATGGTCTTTGCCGTGAGGGTGATGCGATAGGTATTGAACTTTTCAACGAAGTTGGCAACCACAATGTCGCTATCATTTTTTAGAGCCTCGGAATACGGAAAGAGCGAGGCGGTGTGTCCGTCGGCTCCCATGCCGAGAAAAATCAAATCGAAGCGCGGGACGTTCGTGAGCGGCGTAGTGGTTTTATGGGGATTGGTCATTTTGAGAAAAAAATCGCTGAGCGTTTCACTGTACTGACGCGCCGCTTGATGGGGGTCAGGCATTTCTGCCGGGATGCGAAAAATATTTTGTTCGGGAACCGGCACTTTTGAAAGCAAAGTCTCGCGGGTCATGCGGAAATTACTGTCGGCGTGGTCGGGCGGCACCGAGCGTTCATCGCCCCAGAAAAAATAGATGGAAGACCACGGCACGGTTTCAACAAAAGGTGACTCAGCGAGCAACGCAAACATGGCTTTCGGCGTAGACCCGCCCGCAAGCGCCACCGTGAAATGCCCATTGCCGATGACGTATTGATCGGCAAGTCGCGCAAACCGACGCGCCGCTTTCAATGCGAGTTCCTCGCTGTCACCATAAATGCGAATCTGCACACCCGATTTTTCAAGCATCCTGCACGCCATAATTCCTCCAATAATGTTTCGTCATAGAGATTTTAAAAGAAGAAGGGGAGAAAGGGAGAGAGGGAGAAAGGGAGAGCAACGTTTAGCATCTTTCTTTGCTGATTCGTTAAGGATTTAAATTTACCAAAAAAATAGAGGTCTAATGTCTCCCCTTCTCCCTTTCTCCCCTTCTCCCTTTCTCCCTTTCTTCTCTTACTCCCCTTCTTTTCTTACTCATGCTTGCAACACATACTTATCAATGCCGCGCGCCCAGCCTTCGTTGTCATTTGAACTGGTGATATAAGTCGCGGCGTCAACCACTTCGTCAACCGCCTGCCCCATCGCGATGCTCACTCCAGCTTGCTCGAACATCACGACATCGTTGGGTCCATCGCCGATGACCGCGATTTGGGTTTTCGGGACATTAAAGACCGTTGCCAGATGTTCGACCACCGAACCTTTGTGAAAGCCGCGCGCCGTCACATCTAAAAATCGCGGCTTGGATTTTGACGCGGAAACTTCGTTGCCGAGTTCTGCAAGCACGCGCTGTTCGGCAACGGCTACGAGTTCAGGTTTGCCGACGACAGTGAGCTTTACCAGAGAGTCTTTCAGCTTGTCGTCATAACCCGCGAAATCAGGTTCAAATCCCGAGGTGTGAATTTCGCGTTCCGTGAAAGCGTCGCGGCTCTTTGCCCACCAGCCTGTTTCATCGTAAAGCCAGACGCCGATGCCCACTTCATCGGCGATTGCTTTGATGTGCGCGGTGATTTCCGCGGGCAAGGCGCTGCGCAATTTGATTTCGCCATCCATGGTTAGAATCAGCGCGCCGTTAAATGACGCAAACGGCAAATGGAGATTCAATTCTCTGGCGAGCGGAAACATGCTGCGTGGCGGGCGCGAACTGGCAAGCGACAGACTGATGCCCGCTCCGTACAATTTATTAGCGGTGGCTTTCGTCGCCTCGGTGATTTCGTGATTGGAAGTAATCAACGTCCCATCAATATCAGAGATGACTAATTTGATTGGTTGAGGCATGAGTTTTCATTCGAGAATTAGCTTAACTTGCAACAAAGAGAAGCGCGATGCACATACCACATAACTGATCTTTAAGAACCTTTGGGAATACTCGCTGCCAGTTTAGCTATTGCTTCAACAGCTTTCTTCTTTAATTCAATCTTTGAATTACCTATATGAATTGCTGATTTCTTTGCTGTGGTCATTCTCTCAGCCAATTGTATAAAGGTCTTCAACGGTATAGGAAGAATCCACATTTCAATAGCTATTTCTTTTCCTACCCTGGAGGTTTGTAACCGCATTGATCCCAAGTGCCAGATATTTTCATCAGCAGTAAAACCAATACCTTTTCCCTTAATCAGATCAGAAGTTCCATCCGGTTTTATGAATGTATCCAAAACCAATGTAATAAATGCCGGTTGAGAAAGCTGCATTCCAACCCCACTATAAAACATTGACAGTTTAATCTCTGGCAGTTCCCACAAGTGACCATGAATTATCATTGGTCCAACTTGCATTATCGTCTTATCCTTACCCTTATCATACTGACTCCTCACCTTATAGTTTTCATTTTGGGTAAAAAATTCCTGGCAAGGGATGGGACAAACAATAATTAATTCACAGAAAAATGCCATAAGAATTATCTTTAATCTCATTGTCGTACCACCATATGCCTGTCGTTTGTTAGACAGTAGTTTCTCTCACATAAAATACTGAATCAACTATGCAATAAAGAATGGCTTGGGCTGCGGTTGAGGTTTTCGGTCGGGCGTTCGCTGTCGTTGTGTTTTTCAAATCGGGGTTTGACGAAAAAGTAACCGGCGACGGCAAGCAACAATAATAACACCAGAGCGATAATCCACATGGTCAGGTTGCGGCGTTCGTTTGCTGTGCGTTGGCGTTCAAAAAATTCTCTCGCCTGCGTGGCATCCGTAATATATTCGCCCTGTCCATCGGCGTTTTCGGCTTCGGCAGCGAGACTTGCGGGCATCCTGAGAACACCGGTTACCGGCGCGCGATGCTCTTCGTCGCTTGCCTCGTCATCCTGACCGTTGGGCGGCACATAACGGCTGGCAATGAATGCCGCTTCTTCGTAAGAGATGGTCTTTTCAAAGGCGTTATAACTTCCGGTGATGCGTTTGGTCTGCGTCGTCGCTTTCAAATCCGCGCCGCTAAACGCCGCGACAATCACCGTGATGTTGTCTTCGCCGCCGCGTTCGTTGGCGACTTCGATAAAGCGTGTGCCTGCGGCTTTCAGATTATCGGTTTCGCCAATCACCCGTGGCATCTCTTCATCGCGGATTTTATTCGACAGCCCGTCGCTGCAAACCAATAACAGATCGCCCTGACAAAGTTCCATTTCGGTCATCACCACGCTTACAGCGGGTTGCGTGCCGAGCGCCTGAAGAATGACGTTTTGCGGAATCAAATGCGCCTGGTCGGGTTGAATCATGTCCGAATCCAACAAGGCTTGCACCAGGGACTGGTCGCGTGTGAGTTGTTCGGCATTGCCATTGCGGATGAGATAGGCGCGCGAATCGCCGACCTGTGCGATGTGCGCGATGTTGTCTTTGACCAGCACGGCGGTCAAGGTCGCGCCCATACCTAAAAGTTCGGGATTTTGTTGGGCATAATTCCAGATGCGCTCGTTGGCGATTTCCGTAGCGATTTGCAAATGTTCGGCGAGCGACTCACAGGCAAGGGGTTTGGTGAGTTCTTCAAAAAGGGTACGGACGGCGAGTTCGCTGGCGACTTCACCGGCGGCGGCTCCCCCCATGCCATCGGAGACTGCCATCAGATAACCGTTGTCGCCAAGCGAATGGGCGATGAGTTCAGCGCCGTTGTCATTTTCGCTGCGGGTTAAATCGGCGATTAAAAATGAATCTTCATTTGCCGCACGGCGCATGCCAACGTGTGTATCAGCAAACAGTGAAATCGAAACATCGCTCATCCGGTAGCCTCTAACCTCAGTATCCGGCAAGCCATCCGAAAATGCCCAAAAGGATTTCGGCTGCTTGTCGCAGTCGCGCCTGGCAACTATTTTTCAAAACGAAATAGCTGTTTGCCAACTAAAATCATGTCGCCCGGCTCAAGTTTGACTTCGCCTTTGATACGCACGAAGGTGCCATTGCGACTGCCTTCATCAACCAAAAAGAAATCGCTACCGCGTTGAATAATTTTTGAATGACGACCCGACATATAACCATCGTGCGGGAAGGTAATTTGACCTGTGGTGCGACCAATGCCGGTCTCTTCTTGTAAATCATAGACCTCGCCGGTCTGCCCGCCTTCCATCACCAGATGCAATCTGCCTTGCACGGCAGGCGGCGCCGGCATGGATGAAATCACCAGAGTGTGCCCTGCACCAGAACTGGCGGGCGCGGTCGGCACATTGGTCGGCGCAGTCGGCACAACCGGCGTCGGCGCAACTGGCGTTGGCGCAACTGGCGTCGGCGTCGTGGCAACCGGCGTCGGCACCGTTTGTGGAACCGGCGGTGGAATCGGTATGGATGGCGTCAGTGCTGATGGCGTCAGTGCCGATGGCGTCAGCGCCGCGCCGCAATTGGCGCAGAACAGGCTTCCGGCGGCGCTTTTATGCACACATTTCGGGCACACCACTTCATTACCGCTTTTCACAGGCGCGTAGTTCTGACTCTCTTCAACGATGGTCGTAGCTTCATCCGATGCGGTATTGAAAAAGGTTGGCGCGGTCGTCAGTTCCGGCGAACCCGTAACCGCAGGTTTCGGTTCGGTCATTTTATTTTCGACTTGCACATCAGTTGGCGCTGTGTGCACAACCGTAGGCGGCACCGGTGCAGTTGATGGCGAATTGGTCACAACCGTCGGCGCTTGATGCACAACCGTCGGTGGCACAGGCGGCAAAGTCGATTCGGTTTTGGGCGGCGTTGGCGGTTGCGAAACCGGCGCAGTGGGAATGCGTTCAACCGGTGGCGGATTGACCGCAGCCTCCACCGGAGGAATTTGCATATCCACGACGGTCGCCGCCGGGTCAAACACCGGTTTATTAATCGGAGCGGTTCCGGTATCGCGCATGATGACGGTTTCGCGGTCAAACGATGAAGGAGGGGTTGGCGGAGGTTGAACCGGTTCGGTTTTCGGTTTTTCGGCGCTCAGTTTGTACCCGCATTCCTGACAAAACGCCCAGTCGGCATCATTGGTGGTTTTGCAAACCGGACAGGTGATTTGCAAAGGCGGTGCCGGCATCTGCATCGAAGCGCCTGCCGCTTCAAGCGATGCCGCACACATACGACAAAATGGCGCGCCATCGCGATTTTCCGCGCCACAATTCGGACAGGTTATCATAGTTCTAAGCTCGCTCCTTACTCTGATGACTTCCGCGACATTATACGAAAAGGCTGATTTGTTTGAAAGCGTTGTGCGAGAAAAGGCTTATTGGCAGGTAAAGCGGCGCGCAGTCGATTGACTGAAAAAATGTATCAGAGTCCAGGATGAGACTCGGCGACTGCATCCTGAACTCTGACGTGAAGAAGCCAATGAATACCAAGGGAGGTACCTATTCACCCATCAGCTTCAAGAGAGTAGTGGCAAACCGTTATTGATTTGTTCGGAACCTATGTATTGAAGCCCTTTTAAAAACCATATGAATCGTCAGTTTAAAACATTTATGAATTTGGATGCCTGTGCGGCTGGCCTCCTCTTAATCCAGCCGCACAGGTGAAGACATTCCGCTACAAGAATTGTCGCCCGTATGGAAGGCAAGCCCTGTGCCAGCCGCGCCATTCAAGAAAACTTGCGGATTTACGGGGCTTTTTTAATCGGTCGCCGGTTCGGGCATATGCCGCTTACTACAAATTCGTGCCTCGCTTCCCCCTATCATACAAAATTGTAATATCGATAGATTCGCCATCAATGCCCGTCAAAGATAGCCCAAAATCAAAAACGACAAATTTGTCAGCTTCGTCAGACGAATCAACATATTTGTAGATTCACATTCTCATCCCGAATCGCTCAATGCGCGCCGCTTAAATTAATGCCGATGACGCCGATGATAATGAGCGCCAGCGAAACCAGTTTCAAAGCGTTCAGCGGTTCTTCAAACCAGAGGATGCCGATGGTCGCAATCAATGCCGTGCCCATCCCCGACCACACCGCATAAGCCAGGCTCACATCAATCTTTTTCAATGCCAGCGTCAGCGCGCCGAGGCTGGTGACGTAAAAGATGAACATCAAAATCGAAGGCACCAGTTTCGTAAACCCCTGGGATAGTTTCATACAGGTAGTGCCGGAAACTTCCAGGACAATCGCGACAATCAAAAATAGCCAGTGCATCGCTTACCTCATCGTTTATTTGCGAAATTGCGGAATCACCTCTTCGGCAAACCGTCGTAAATTGTCTGCGCGAAACGGTGGCATCAATAGCATGATGAAATGGGTCACGCCGACTTCGATAAATTCATTGATGCGGTCGCCAATCTCTTGAGCCGAACCCGCGAGCACCCGCCGTTCGGCTTCTGCATATGGCTCGCCCCAGAGTTTGGTCATCATCTGCGCCACCGCCGCTTTTTCTTCCGGCGAATCGGTCACTAAAGTTGCCCCGCCCCAGGCAATTTCAATTTCATCCGGGTTGCGCCCAATCGTGGCGCAGTGTTCTCGCAGAATAGCTATCTTGTGTTTGAAGAGTTCAGGCGAACCGAAGGTGTTCCATTGATCAGCGTGTTGGGCGATAACCTTGAGCATGAGTTTTTCACCCGCGCCACCAATCATCAACGGCGGATGCGGACGACGCACAGGTTTCGGTTCGCAATAAGCGTCTTTGATTTGATAATACTTGCCATCGAAAGTCGTCTGTTTTTCTGTCCACAACGATTTAATAATCCGGCAGGCTTCATCGAATCGTCGTATACGTTCACCGACCGTGTAAAACGGGATGCCATAGGCGTTATGTTCGAGTTCAAACCACGCTGCGCCGACCCCCATAATCAAACGCCCGCCGGTTATGTGGTCAAGCGTCGCGCCCATTTTCGCAAGCACAGCGGGATTGCGATAGGTATTGCCGGTAACCAGGGTGCCGACTTCGAGATTTTGGGTTGCCGCGGCAAGCGCCGTGAGCGCAATCCAGCCTTCCAGACAAGTCCCCGATGGGTCTGTAAAAATCGGAAAGAAATGATCGAACGTCCAGGCGGTGTCATAGCCCAGTTCGTCAATCAATTTCCAGGTGTCCAGGAGTTCCTGCCAGGTTACATTTTGCGGTGGCGTCTGCACGCCGAAGCGAATTGGCTTGGTCATTAACTTTTTCTCCTTTACCGAAATTTCATGGCTCTTTGTTCACGTTAAAGAGGGAAAGCACCGAAGTCAAATCCGCGCGGGTTGTCAATTCTTAGTCGAAAATGCCGAAATCGTTTGGGGAATTCGCTCAAAAATCAGTTAGCCAGCAACCCTGTTTGTTGAAGCCCGTAATATAGTGTTAGCCTTCCTCTTCAACCTGAAAAACCATGAACAAATTATCCGCTGCATCGGTATCGGCTCACGGTCGGCAACTCGCCGATTATCTGGCGCTTGAGCGCAATGTCATTGCCGCATCGACATCGGCTTTTCTGCTGGGGCTGGGTGAAGAGTTATGGAAAAAATTTCTCCCGAAATATCTTGAGGCGCTTGGCGCAAGCGTTTTTGCCATTGGCATGTTTGGCACCGCCAAAGATTTTTTCGACGCCATTTATCAATATCCCGGCGGCTGGCTTGCTGACCATCTCGGACGACGCAAAGCCTTTCTGATGTTTATCGCGCTCGCCTGTCTCGGTTACGCGATTTACCTGTTCAGCTTTTCCTGGTTATGGATTTTCGTCGGGCTGGCTTTCGCGATGGCTTGGAGCAGCATGGCAAGCCCGGCGATTTTTTCTGTGATTGGCGACGCTTTGCCGAAAAATCGGCGCGCGATGGGATTCACGATTCAATCGCTGTTAAAGCGCGTGCCAATGGCTATCGCGCCGTTAATCGGCGGCATCTTCATTGCCCGCATGGGTACGCTTGCGGGCGTGCGACTTGGACTAATCATTACACTGGGGCTGGCATTCATTACCATACTGATTGCCATGCGCATCAATCTGCCGATTCATCAAGGCGAATCGACCAACATCAAAGGCGTCTGGCAATCGTTTCATTTCGCTTTGAAGCGATTGCTCATTTCAGACATCATCATTCGCCTGTGCGAAGGGCTGGCGGATGTGCTGATTGTGCTTTATGTGACCAACGTTTCGGGAATCACTCTGGCACAATATGGTGGACTGGTTGCCTTGCAGATGACGACTTCCATGTTGGTGTACATTCCGGCAGGTAAAATCGCTGACCGCATCGGACGCAAACCATTCGTGATTGCAACCTTTTGTTGTTTCGCATTGTTTCCACTGGCAATCATCCTGGCAAACAATTTAGGGTTGCGGGTCGTGGCATTTATTATCGGTGGCCTGCGAGAAATCGGTGAACCGTCGCGTAAAGCCATGATTATGGATTTTGCCGCGCCACACCTGCGCGCCCGCACCGTCGGTTTGTATTATCTGGTTCGCAGCCTGAGCATTACTCCGGCGGCAGCCATCGGCGGGTTGCTCTGGAAATTGACGCCGCAAACGCCCTTCATTGCGGCATGCGTCATTGGCATCCTGGGCGTCCTGGTGTTTGCTTTTACCGTAGAAGAGCGCTTTGCCAGTTAAGCAACTCAACCTTCATCGCGCCTTGCGCTTTGGAATCATAAAATGCCCGAACATTGACACTGCCTTTTGCAGATGGCAACCTTGAGGTTCATTTTGCAAACTCTACGTATCGAACCAAAGGACAGCCACTCATCATGGACATCAACGAACTAAAAATCGGCATCATCGGCGGCACAGGTGAAGAAGGTCGCGGCTTGGCGCTACGCTGGGCAATGGCGGGCGCGCAAGTCACCATCGGGTCACGCGCCATTGAAAAAGCCCAGGAAGCCACAGACGAATTAAATAAAATTCTCGGAAGCCGGAAGATTCATCACGCCACCAATCAAGATGCCGTCAAAGAAGCCGATTTCATTCTGCTCACCGTGCCTTTCGATTATGCCGCGTCAACTATCGAATCACTCAAAGAACATTTTCGCGCCGATGCGATTTTGATAGACATCACCGTACCGGTCGTTTTCGAGCAGGGGCGCGTGCGTTACCATGAACCCGCCGAAGGGTCAGCAAGCGAACATCTGAAAACCAAACTCCCGGAAAACATTCCGCTGGTTGCCGCATTTAAAACCGAACCCGCGCATATGCTGGCGGATGCGAGCGCCCAGCTTGATTGCGATACCTTTGTCGCCAGCGACCATAAAGAAGCCAAAGCCCGCGTCATTGAAGCCATCAAATATATCGAAGGGTTGCGCCCGGTCGATGCCGGAGTGTTGTACAGCGCGCGTTGTCTGGAGCGCATGACGATTCTGCTCATCGGCATCAATCGCCGCCATAAAATCAAAAATGGACGCTTTCGATTGTTGGGACTAGCGGAATGAGAGGAAAGGCAAAAGGCAAAAGTTAAAAGGTGAAGGTAAAAATCACTCAAAAATAAAATGATTTCTGACAATCAAGCATCAACAACCGACGACCGGCTGCCGACGACCGGCTACCAACGACCGGCTACCGACAACCGGTCACCGAAAATCACTGCGCTTGCGGGCGGCATCGGGGCGGCGAAATTTCTGTTAGGTTTGATTCACCTCTTGCCGCCGGAAAATCTCACCATCATTGCCAACACCGGCGATGACATAGAACTTTTCGGATTGCGCGTCTGTCCCGATATTGACACGGTGACCTATACGCTTGCAGGCGTCATCAATGAAACGATGGGATGGGGACTCGCAAACGACACCTTTGAATCATTGAAATGGATGGCGCGTTACGGCGAAGCCGATTGGTTCAATCTAGGAGATAAAGATTTAGCCACGCATATCTATCGCGCGAATTTGCTCCACCAGGGCGTAACGCTTACAGAAATCACTTCGCGCATTGCCGCGTCGCTTGGCGTCGGCGCAAAAATTTTACCGATGACCGATTCTTACACGCCGACGCGCGTGGTGACCGATGAAGGCGAGATGCACTTTCAGGAATATTTCGTGCGGCGGCGTTGTCAGCCACAGGTGAAGGAATTGCATTTTCAAAATATCGAATCGACGCAACCGGCTGAAGGCGTCATTGCAGCGATACAAACCAGCGATGCGGTGATTATTTGTCCGAGCAATCCGTTTATCAGCATCGGTCCCATTCTGGCGGTGCCCGGTGTGCGCCAGGCGCTGAAACAGACGCGAGCCGAAGTCATTGCGATTACACCGATCATTGCAGGGCAGGCGTTGAAAGGTCCCGCCGCCGATATGCTCCGCGATTTAGGACACGAAGTCTCGGCGCGTGGGGTTGCGGCGCTTTACAAAGATTTCGTGAATACCTTTGTGCTCGATGAATCTGATGCCGATTTAAAAACCTCAATCGAACAATTCGGTTTGCAGGTTGTGGCGATGAACACTGTCATGCAGACGCTTGCAGACAAACAGCGATTGGCTGTAGAAGTCCTAAAAATGCTTACTTGCGACAGCCATAAAGAATAAGAGCGTCCTGGCGGTTCAATTTTTTTAATGACCAAAGCGATTTTAATTCCCATTAAAGAACCGGCGCGCGTAAAAACGCGGCTTGCGAATCTACTCACGCTCGCAGAGCGGCAGCAGTTGGTTTGGGCGATGTTTGAAGATGTCTGTGAAGCGGTGGCACAAACTACCGGAGCCGACCGTATTTTCATTGTCACGAGTTTTGCAAAAGCTGCGGCGCGCGCCCGGTCACTTGGCTTTGAGGTGCTGGGTGAAGAGAGGCAGGAATCCGAGAGCGCTTCGATTGACTGGGCTTCGCAAATTTTGCGCGACAGAGGGTTCGATGCGGCGCTTCGTCTTCCGGCGGATATTCCGCTGGTTGAAGCCGCTGACATTGACGCTTTGCTTGCCGTCGAACTCACTAAACCTATGGTGTTAATGGTTCCGTCATTTGAAGAGACCGGCACCAATGCCATCCTGCGCGCGCCGCCCAATCTCTTCCCTTCGCGTTTTGGTACAGGGTCGCTGGCGCTTCATCAAGCCGAAGCCGCGCGGATTGACGCGCAATGTTTAATCGTTAAAAACGAACGTATCGCTTTAGACATTGATGAACCGCACGACATCAAAATGTTTTTAGCCAAAGGCAAAGCGACCAAAAGTTTGCGTTTGCTTGAAGCGATGCAGATTGCCAAACGCTTCATCGAATAATCCAAGTTGGCAATCTGAAAATGCCCTGAAGGGGCAAAGGAAATTAGCCTGTGGTAACGCCACAGGAAAGTTGGCAACCGCAAATTTTTTCGCTCTGAAAGAGCGATGGATGAAAAACCGTTTCCTGCGCCCCGTCAGGGCGCGATAGTTGTTTGATGCACAACTTCCAGTGGCTTCACCACTGACTAATTTCCCAAGCGCCTCCGGCGCATTTTGAACAGTTGGCAATTTGGTTTGAGTAGATACTTTTTACAGTTGACAACTCCTTGCCGCAACCTGCTACCGTACACACTTGAATATGCTTCCTCAATTCACGGTCATCGGTTTAACCGGCATTCCTGAAATTCAAACGGGCGATGATTTGCCGTCGCTGATTGTCAAAGCGGCGGGCGATGCCAATTTGCAGATTCAAGAAGGCGATGTATTTGTCATTGCCCAAAAAGTGGTCTCAAAAGCCGAAGGTCAGGTCATGAATCTCGATTCCATCACGCCTTCCACCGAAGCTATCGAATGGGCGACGCAATACCATAAAGACGCGCGAATGGTTCAGGTCGTACTTAGCGAATCGCGGCGCATCGTGCGCAAAGAGCGCGGAGTGATGATTTCGGAAACCCATCACGGCTTCATTTGCGCCAATGCCGGGGTTGATCATTCCAACGTCGCGCCGGGCTTTGTGGTATTGCTGCCGGTTGACCCGGACGCCTCGGCAAAAAATATTCAAGCGGCTCTCGAACAGGCATTCGATGCCAAACTCGCAGTGATTATCTCGGACACTTTCGGAAGACCCTGGCGTGAAGGACTCACGAATGTGGCGCTCGGCGTAGCGGGCATCGCGCCGCTGATTGATTATCGCGGCACTACGGATTCATTCGGACAACTGTTGCGCGTCACCATGATTGCGATTGCCGATGAAATCGCTGCGGCGGCAGAGTTGGTGATGGGCAAAACCGATGGTGTGCCGGTCGTCGTGGTGCGCGGACTCAATTATGAGTCGCGCGAAGTCAGCGGCAAAGAATTGATTCGCGCGGCGGAGAATGATTTGTTCAGGTGAACATTGGCATCGCGGTCAGAGGTTCAGGCAACGGTCGCGGGCAAAAACCGCTCGTTCAACCCCGGTATATTTTCTTCGCGGTCAAAGACCGCTCGCTCAACATCCTCGTATTTTTAGTTTTCGTGGTCAAAGACATCTCGCTCGTTTATTTTTGCCGTTTGCCTTTTGCCTTTTTACTTTTGCCTTTTACTTTTGCTTTCCCGCTCACCGCCAGCCGTAACTCCAACTGAAAGCTTTTTGATGTTGCAGACGTTTGATGGTAGCTTCGTCGGCGTGAAAAGGCACTTGCGGGTCTTGCGGACGAGGCAAAAGATTGCGCTCGGCAAACGGCGTTTCACTGATTTTTTTGTTATAGGCGATGGTAAGCAAAGTTTCGAGATTGACGACATCCTGAATGTTATAGGCAAGCAAGGTTTCAAGCGATTTCGGGTTTTTATTTTTTTGATAATCTTTCCATAACAGCACAGCGAAAAATCCATCGACGCCATCAAGTTCGCCGCGCTGGAGTCCTAGCTGGCGTTCACAACCTTTGAGTCCGCCGCGGTAGCCGAGGCTTCTGAGCACATACATCAAATCAATGTGGGCGTGGGGGATTTTAATTTTGAAGTAACGTTCAATAAACGGCACATCAAAACATTTACCGTTGTAAGTAACGATTAATGAATAGCGTTCGATGTCGCGCATGAAATCATTGAGGTTTTCGCCTTTGATGTAGTAAAAAATCCGGCTGCCGTCATAGAGCGCAATGGTGGTGATGGTGTCGCCGTAATTCAACCCGGTAGTTTCAATGTCGAGATAGGCGATGGAGTGGCGAAAATCCGGGAAAAACCGCCAGTGTTCTTTCGATGACAAGAGGTCTGCAAAATAATTCGGATTATTGTATTCCAGTTGTTTGAACGATTCTTCGATGCTTTGGGCATAGAGCGTCCCGTGTTGCCGCGACAGTTTTTGCGGGTCGCTTTGCAGCAACGCTTCCCAGGAAGTGATACCGGCTGCCCAGAGTTTCTGTTCTTTGGCGGCGCTGCAATTGGGTAAATGGCGGAACGTGTTCTTCAGCATTACAGAAGCTTTCTAAAAAAATCGCTGATGGGCAAAGACTCTAAAGTGCCGGGTCGCGCTTGTCAATCAATCGGGGAAAGCCGGCATTGATTGACTTGATGAGTTGCTATCACTGAGACCCCGGGAAATACCTGGAGATTTAGTGAACCTTCGTGTGCTTCGTGCCGCGTGGCAGAAGTTTTCAGGCTGTATTACGCCAACATCGGGAAAGCGCAAAAAAATCAAATTTAAGTTGAGTCAAAAAGAAAATCTGTCTATACTGGGCGCATCTCCAGTACAAACAGTATGGTTTATACTTCAACAACAAATAAAAAACACACCCAAATGTTTCGACAGGTCTCCTGGCCTTGAAGGAGCGAATTTTGTTATGTCTGGCGTATGCGAACGTTGTAACGAACGAACCAGCTACATCATAAACATTTCCGGCGCGAAAGAACTCGCAGTAATGGCGCATCTCGGCTATCGTCTGGTTTGCGATGCCTGCTATGACGATTTGCTTGCCGAAGCCAATGACGTGCGCGAAGACGATGAAGACCGCCGCGCAGAAGATCGCATCGCGGTTTCCATTAAAGCTCTGGTCGAAGGCAACACTTCGCAACTCGAAGCTTTCGCCGAAGAGATGCTGGTCAAGGAAATCAGCCCATCGGGTTTGCGTTTGCAAACCGCGCGTGACATCGAACCGGGAAGCATTGTCAAAATCAAAGTCCATTCGCACAACATCGAAGCGACCGCCATTGCCGAATCGGTCTGGCGCGATGGCGGACAACGCCATGTCGGATTGAAGCTGGTCGAACCGAGCGATAGCTGGGAAGATTTGTATGACCAGCACGCGCCCGAATAAGTAAAAAGGCAAAAGTAAAAAGGCAAAAATAAACGAGCGAGATGTCTTTGACCACGAAAACTAAAAATACGAGGACGTTGAGCGAGCGGTCTTTGACCGCGAGGTCTTCGATTGCGACGGAAAAGCCAGCTTTCAAGCAAACCGTTTCTTAACACCGTTGTCGGGCACATGCCTTCACTACACGATGAATCAAGAAATCGCCGCATTACCAAAGAGTTATGCCGTTTTAATCATCGATATGGCGCATTATCGGGAAACAGAAAGTGAATTGCTGATTAGCGGTTTCCCGTCGCGTGAAGAGGCTATCGAGTATGCCCGTCGTCGCCTGCGTTCATCTGTCGAAGAACTCCGCGCTATGAATCAATCCGCCGCAGAACTTCGCCGGTTGTGGTCTATTTATGGTGAAGACGCGATGGTGATTGAAGAAGCCGGTTATAAAGGTTCAAGCGAATTGGATTTTTTTATCGCCCACCCGGCGAGCGCCGAAGAACAGGATTGGCAGGCGATTGAAAAACGCTTGGGCAAACAGTTGATTAAACGCATTGCCGATTGATTATTCTGCCCGCAATCATTTAACCTACCTCGATTATGAATCAGTCAAAAGCCTTTCTGCGTTGCATTGACGCAACCTGCAATTCTACATTTGCAATCACCGAACGCCTTTATACCTGTAGCGCCTGCGGCGGATTGCTCGATGTCGCCTATGAATTCTATCTGCCGGCGGCAGACGAACTGAAAAATTTATTTCAATCGCGCAAACTTTCAAATCAAGCGATTGACCTGAGCGGCGTCTGGCGTTTTCGCGAACTCCTGCCATTCGTCACAAATGAAGCGAACATCGTCACCATTTACGAAGGCAACACGCCGCTTTACGACGCGCCGCGATGCGCCGAATATGCAGGTCTGAATGAAGTCCGTTTCAAACATCAGGGCTTAAATCCCACAGGCTCATTCAAAGATAACGGCATGACGACGGGCGTCACGCAAGCTCAAGTTCTGGGGGCGCGCGCCGTCGCCTGCGCTTCGACCGGCAACACCTCGGCTTCGATGGCGGCATATGCGGCGCGCGCCGGGATGCGCGGCGTGGTGTTTATCCCTGCGGGTCAGGTGGCTTACGGCAAACTTTCGCAATCGCTCGAATACGGTTCGCTGGTCGTGGAAATCGAAGGCAATTTCGATGACGCCATGCGACTGGTGCGCGAACTTGCCAATGAAAGCGATTTGTATTTGCTGAATTCCATCAACCCGTTTCGCCTCGAAGGACAAAAAGCCATCGCCATTGAACTGATGGAACAGGTGAATTGGAAGGCTCCCGATTGGCTGGTGGTGCCGGGCGGCAATCTCGGCAATTCATCGGCAATCGGCAAAGGCTTAAAAGAGATGTTCGACGCGGGATTGATTGCCGACTTACCGCGCCTTGCCATCATTCAGGCAGAAGGCGCATCGCCACTGTATGAATATTTTATCGCCGAAGACCGCAGCCGCTTTCGTCCGTTTGAATACCCTGTGACGCTGGCGACCGCCATCAAAATCGGCAAGCCGGTGTCGTGGCAAAAATCCATGCGCGCTTTGAATTGGACAAACGGCATTGTCGAGCGCGTCAGCGAACAGGAGATTGCCGACGCCAAAGCGATGATTGGCTTTGACGGCATCGGTTGCGAACCGGCTTCGGCGACGACACTGGCGGGAATAAAAAAACTGGTGGCGACTGCGGTCATCAAACCGTCTGAAACGGTGGTGGCGATACTCACCGGCAACGTGATGAAAGACCCGACCTATTCCATCAACTATCACACCGATAAATTAACCATTGAAGCGGACGGCATCTCCCATCCCATCAAAGGAACGTTTGCCAATAAATCGGTGCAGATTGCCGCCGATAAAGATGCGATTCGCCATCTGCTTGATTTGTGATTGGTGAGGTCGTTGAAGATGAACACTGATAAGGACACGGATAATTTCACGCAAAGCGAGCCAGGACAGCAAAACGCACTGCTTTTTTAAAACCGCATTCACCCACGGGCGTACCGCCGGACGTTCAAGCGTCACGACTATAGCAGTTTGCAAAACGATTTACTCAAGTTGAGGAAGCGGTCGTTGACCGCGTTTCCCGTCATACGCGATCAAAGACCGCTTTCTCAACAGCGACTGAGTAAATTCAATCGCAAGCCGCTCTAGCGAACCAGGTAGGATTTTCAAGTTTATGGTTTGGGTGGCGGTGCGGCGTTTTTATTGGCATTAGTTGATGAACCCGAAGGCTCAGATTTCTTGTCCGCACCCGTTGCGTCGGCTTTTTTGAGGTCGATTAAAACGGTTCCCGAGGTACTGTCTTCAACCGTAAAATTGACCCGATCACCGACTTTTAAGGCGTCGAGCATGGTCTTATCTTTAACGTGATAGGGCATACTCATCGCCGGCATGAACCCTTTAATCTCTTCGTGATTGATTTGCACGGTAGCGGTATCCGGGTGAACCTCTTCGACCAAGCCCTGACCTTGATAAACCACCGTCGGTTTGCGACAGGCAGTTAGCATTAAAAGCATAAATAATAAAATTGCGAATTGTTTTCTTTCCTTGAACAAATTCAATACCTCAATAATCAAAGATGCCGGAGGTCAGAGGTTAGCCGCACACGCTTTATTGAGCTTTCAAGAAATATCAGCCTGATCAGTTGCCCCCCGATTTCAGGTAGATAAGTTTTTAGAGCATCCACCTGTTTTCACTCTTTGGCAAGCTTTTGCAAATCACTCACGACATCGGCAGGTTTCCATTCGTTGCCGCGATAAATCTTAACAAATTTGCCATCCGGCGCAATGAGCGCGGTTTGCAAATTGTGAACGATCTGGTCTTCTTGCGTCGAGTAATAGAGTCCGAAATGGCTGGCGATTTTTTTGATTTCATCGCTTGAACCGGTCGCGTATTCCCAATTTTCAAAACTTTGATTCGGATTATGCTGCACCCCATAAGCGCGAAGCACCGCAGGTTTATCATATTCGGGGTCAACCGTGATGCTCATCAGATGCGCGCGTTTTTGCAATTCCGGTTGCGAGGTTATCGCTTTGTTAATCTCCGCGAAATTACTGGTCATCAACGGGCAATAATCCGGCAACGGGCAACGGGTATAGATAAACGTCAACAGCAAAGCTTTGCCTTTGTACTGGTTAATCGAGATTTTTTTGCCGTCCTGATTGATCAAGGTGAAATCGGGAATCTGTTCGCCGGGTTGTGGCTCTGTAACTTGAGCGGTTGGCGGCAAGGCTTCGCGGCTTTCCTGAGTGACAATGAGATTTTCAATCCACGAACGCGAACCGGCAACCACGAGCGTCGCCTGCACCCGGTCACCGGCGTTCATCTTGTCGAGATAAAATTCATCTTTTCCCAACACCCGAAACGGCATGGTCATGGGTTCCATATAACCTTTGATTTCTTCGTGAGAGATGGTAACGGTTTTCCCGCGCAGATCAACCGCTACGACCTTACCCGCCAGTTCATAACGTTTTTCTTCTTCTCTGGTGCAGGCTTGAGAAGATAGTGTTATTAGTATTAGACCGAACAACAGAGTAAGGCGAACTGATTTGTGATTATTCATGAAACGATTTGTAAAGGTAATTATAAAACTCATAAAAAATCATTTAATTGCCCATAACCTTATAGTCCTGTCAGACGCACCGCTAACCAACCATTTACCATCGGGAGAAAAGGCACAGGACTGAACATAGCTTTTATGCCCTTTAAGAACACGTACTAATTTACCCGTTTGTCTATGCCAGATCATTACCTGATTCAAAATTGCTGAGGCTATCATTTTGCCATTTGGCGAAATAACGGTTGAAAAAACTTCTCCTCTCAACCCACTAATTTGATTTTTTAATTTGCCTGTTTTCACATCCCAAAATTTAATTGTTTTATCGCTACTGCCGCTCAAAAGCGTTTTGCCATCTGGCGAAAACGCAACTGAATTAACTTGCTCTTCGTGTCCGGTCAAAGTTTTGAGGAGCGTTCCTGTTTCGACATCCCATATTGTAATGGTCTGGTTATGATTCGCGCTGGCCAGTAGCACATCATCAGGCGAAAAAGCAGTTGACCAAACATCCGTATGAACTTTCAAAGTTTGGCTGAGAGTTCCTGTGTACATATCCCAAAGACTGATTTCACCATCACTGGCTTCCAAGTTTAAACAGGTGCTCGCCAAAATTTTACTGTCATGGGAAAAAGCCAAGGAAGAAATTCTATACACCTGCGCTTGCAAGGAGAACTTCACTGCCAAAGTTTGCAAATCCCAAATGATGAGCATACCTCCAGAAGCAGCCGCCAGCATTTTGTTATCGAGAGAAAAAGCAACCGAATCTATTGGCATTGTCGAATCGGTATTAAGTTCTGACAGTACCTTTATCAATTTTCCAGTTCGTGCGTCCCAAATCATCACATCTTCATCATTACCGCCGGTAGCAATCAACTTACCATCGGGAGAAAACTTTACCGTTAAAACAACATCGTTGTGTTTTCCAAGAATCTTTTGTAAAGGTTTAGCATTGACTATCGGATTTGTGATTAATGCAACAATCACAAAGACCAAACCAAGAAATTTAAGAAAGGTTTTTAGGAGGGTGTTATAAAAAGTCGCGTCAATCATCTGTATCCCCCATTGATAAAAACACGAAGAACACAAAGAACACGAAGCATAAATTATTTTCTGTTTCGTGTTCTTTGTGTTCTTCGTGTTAAAATCATCTTCACGTTTAATTGCTCTTGGCAATCAATTGCCGCAAAACGTAGGGCAGAATGCCGCCGTGACGATAGTATTCGACTTCAATCGGCGTATCGACGCGCAGTTTCAACGCCACCTCTTCAGTTGAACCATCGGCGCGCGAAATCCTGAGCGTTACGTCCTGTTGCGGTTTGATGTCGCCTTCAAAGCCGACTAAATCGAAGGTCTCGGTGCCGTCAAGATTCAAGCTCTGCGCGTTCACGCCTTCTTTGAACTGGCAAGGCAAAACGCCCATTCCCACAAGATTGCTGCGATGAATGCGCTCGAAACTCTGCGCGACGACCGCCTTGACGCCAAGCAATCGCGTGCCTTTCGCAGCCCAGTCACGGGAACTACCCGTACCATATTCCTGACCGGCAAACACCACCAACGGCACATGCGATGCCTGATACTTAATCGCCGCATCGTAAATGCTCATCGGCTCGCCGTGCGGTTGATGAATGGTCACGCCGCCTTCTGTGCCCGGCGCCATCAGATTTTTAATCCGCACATTGGCAAACGTGCCGCGCGTCATCACCCGGTCATTGCCGCGACGTGAACCGTAGCTGTTGAAATCCGCAACATCGACGCCGCGCTCCTGCAAATAAAGTCCCGCAGGCGAAGTCGCCTTAATCGCCCCCGCAGGGCTGATGTGGTCTGTGGTCACCGAATCGCCGAAAATCGCCAGCGCCCGCGCCTGTTTGATTTCGCAAATCGCCTCAGGTTCCATGCCGAACTTTTCAAAATACGGCGGGTCTTGAATGTAAGTCGATGTCGCATCCCATTCATAAACATCCCCGACGGTCGAAGGAATATCATTCCACATGGGATTTTGTTCAACGAAATTGCTGTAAAGCTTGCGATAGGTTTCCGGGTCAAACGCTGCATACATCAAGGCGCTGACCTCTTCCTGCGTGGGCCAGAGGTCTTTCAAATAAACCGCCTGTCCTTCATCGCTGAGGCCAATCGGGTCTTTGGTCAAATTGACATTGACGGTTCCCGCGAGCGCAAAGGCGACGACCAGCGGCGGACTCATCAGGAAGTTGGCTTTGATGCTTTGATGAACGCGGGCTTCAAAATTGCGATTGCCGCTCAGGACGCTCGCCGCAATCACATCATTGTGGTTGACGACCTCTTCGATGCGCGGGTCAAGTGGCCCGGAATTGCCTATACAATTATGAACCGCAACTGTTCCGGCGATGAAAGAATGGATTTCATTGACCGATAAATCAAAAACCTTTCGCCGTCCCGCCGGTCGGCGATCAATGACTGTCAGCGAAAAAGTCGGCAAGGTCAGCGATTCCTTTTCCAAACAGTAACGTTTCGCGGTATTTTTCGCCCGTTCTTCCAAAGGCGCAAACCAATCACGTACCCCAAGCCAGCGAAACAATTCAACGGGCGACGGAAACCCGCGCGAATCGCGATGCAACGGTTGAAACTTGCGGCTTGTCAGTTTTGGTAATCGCGTAAAACGGTCGTGCCCTTCCAATAACGAATAATGCGGAAACACCACGGTTTCGGTTTGCCATAATTCCGAAGCCGCGATGCTGCGCACCTCAGCGAAGGACAAGGACGGCGCGGCAAGATGCTTTTCCTGTAAACGCTCTGACATCCATAGGCGTTGTTGATTGATTTTATTGATCATGCGCCAATAAACCGCCGCCGCGCTCGAACGCATCGTTTTATCAACGCAATAACGAAAACCGACGTGCTCAATAAACGAAAGTCCGTCGGCAAGTTGCAGCCGCACTTCGATGCGTGGCGAGCCGTCCATTCCTGCCGGATAAGAAGAGGCGGAACGGCGTGTCGGATATTCATAAATTTTCGCGGCGGTGGTATTCACGCCGCAACGATGCAAAAGCTTGAGCATCTGATTCAGCATTTCGCGCAAATCCGCAACGTATTCCGGTTTGGTACTTTGCGAAAAAGCAGGCGGCTTCAAAACTGCATCATTTTCGTTTTTTCCTTGACGATGCAACACAGGCGACCAGCCATCTGCGCCAAACATTCCGCCCAAGTATTCGCGCACCACCGCCAGCGGGCAGGATTCATCCAACACAAATGCCGGAAGTTGGGCAGGCTGATGAATGCGCCTGCCGCAACGCACACCTGATAAAGCGATAATCGCTGTAGTCAATTCTTTGGGCAGAATAATTGTCCATTTGCGCTCGTCGTATTGATTGGCGACCAGGCGTTTGCCGGTTATAAGCTCAATATCATTTAGCACGATTTCACGATCAATCGCCTGTCCGACGTGCATTCGACCTTGCGCCTGTGAGCTGATGGAACCGTCGCTCAAAAGATGGCCAACAAGACGGGCAAACGCCAAAGTTTTTGCCCGTTCCTGCTCATTGGTCATAGTGAAGCGCAGCTCACCGGCTTGCAGTTCATATCTGTTCTCATCCGCATTCGGCTCATCAAGCGGGGACTCCAACCCGACAACGACGCGGTCTTGCCCTAAAATCAGTTGGTCAGCGCGAATCCAATACCCATCCGCGCATAAAATTTTATGGTCGGCAGTACAAACCAATTCGCGCCCGTCTTGCAAAACCAGAGCGATACACTCACGAACGCCTTGGTTCATTCGTTCATTTTGTTTGGCTATGGCTAATTGCCCCTCGGTTGTCGGTGCGAAAATCGCTGCGCCGCCGGTTTCGGAAAAAAGTTCAATCGGACGCGCTGTACCGTCGGCTTGCAAAACCGGCGTTCCTTCGGCAATGCATGTGGTACAACCATAACCCGCGAGATTAAAGCCGATTTGATTGAGGTAAGGCATCAGGTTGGTTTTTTCCAGATACTCCGTCACCACACGCGAACCCGGCGCAAGCGAAGTCTTCACATAAGGTTTCACTCTCAAGCCTTTTTCCGCCGCTTTTTTCGCCACCAGTCCCGCGCCCAGCATCACGCTCGGATTCGAGGTATTGGTGCAGGAAGTAATCGCGGCAATCAATACATCGCCGTGACCGAGATCGACTTTGGCTTTCGGGAATTCGCTTTCCGGGACTTCGCCGAGAACATCGGGCGTCGGGCGATTGTTGACCATTTCGGTCTCTGTCCACACGCTGGTCTCTTTGTCGCTGTCGCCATCGACCTGAACCAGTGGTCCCGTATCTTCGTTTTGCTTACCGCCACCGGCAATCGTCACCAGTTCAGGTTTGAACGCGCCCATCGTCGTCGGAAAGCGGTCATTGAGGTCATCCTCAACTTTATTGTAGCCGCCTTCGCTTGCTTTCTTGAGCATCAACTCGCGGAAGCGGTCTTTGACATCGGTTAAATTGATGCGGTCTTGCGGGCGTTTTGGCCCGGCAATGCCCGGCTGTACCTCTTCAAGATTGAGTTCAAGCACAGTGGTATAGTTGACTTCGCCGCTGCGCGGAATGCCGAACATGCCCTGCGCGGTGTAATACCGGCGCACCGCATCAATCTGCGCCTCGCTTCTGCCGGTAGCTTTCAAATACTGGCAGGTCTGTTCATCAACCGGAAAAAAGCCCATGGTTGCGCCGTATTCGGGAGACATGTTGGCAATCGTCGCCCGGTCTGTGACCGAAAGCGAAGCCGCGCCTTCACCGTGATACTCAACAAATTTGCCAACCACTTTGGCTTTACGCAGCATCTCGGTGCAATGCAACACCAGGTCGGTTGCGGTTACGCCTTCTTTGAGTTTCCCGCTCATATGCACACCGACAACATCGGGCGTCAGGAAATAGACCGGTTGTCCGAGCATCCCGGCTTCTGCTTCAATGCCGCCAACCCCCCAGCCGACAATGCCGAGTCCGTTAATCATCGTGGTATGCGAATCTGTGCCAACCAGGGTGTCGGGGTAATAAACGCCATCGCGTTCCTGAACGCCTTTGGCAAGGTATTCGAGATTGACCTGATGACAGATGCCGATGCCGGGCGGGACAACACCAAAACTATTGAAGGCTTGCATGCCCCATTTCAAAAACTGGTAGCGTTCGCGGTTGCGCTGAAATTCCATTTCCATGTTCAGACGAAAAGCATCGGCGGTTCCCGAATAATCGACTTGAACAGAATGGTCAATCACCAGATCAACCGGAACCAGAGGTTCAATCAGCTTAGGGTCGCGCCCCAAACGCGCGACGGTTGAACGCATGGCGGCAAGGTCTACGAGTAGCGGCACGCCTGTGAAGTCTTGCAACAGGACGCGGGCAATCACGAACGGAATTTCGGCGGTGCGTTCCTCAGTGGCTTGCCAGTTTGCCAGTTCACGCACGTTGTTTTCGGTGATGGTCTTGCCGTCAAAGTTGCGAAGCACCGATTCGAGAACAATGCGAATGCTCACGGGAAGTTTCGAGATTGGCCCAATGCCCGCTTTTTCAAGCTGTGGCAATGAGTAATATTTGCCCGATTGGTTGTCAGCGAAAGTGAAGGTTTGCAGAGTATCGAAGAGATTATGTGTCATATCGTTTAGCCTTATAAATTGCGCTCAAAGAGCCGTTATTGGGTTTTGCAGATGCTGCGTGAATAGTGAATTCCAGTTTACGGGTTGAGGTTATGAAGGTCAAGTTATGGGCTGATTTGCTAAGGAATTTACAGGATTTTCGCAACTTGAGATTGCCGAAAAACCCAAACAACAAATTGCATAATAGGCTCGAAAAAACCGCCGAGGTCGGCACAGAGAACGTAGCGGGTTGTTAATCAACTCTGCGCTCTCTCAGTGCATCCTCGGCGTCCTCTGCGGTTTAAAATAGCGAGCCTTTGGATTCAAGTTCGCGGCATATTTGAAATTTCATATTAAGGACAACCGGTTCCGGTTTAAGCGTTGTTTTTTGCAACGACCCGGATGGCGAAAATATCGCTGCCGAATTTTGATAAGGGTTCTAGTGACCGGCCATCGCCCAACGGGTCTTTGATTAAATATTCCTGCCCCGATTTGCCGACGATTAACACCCAGTGTTGAATGCTGCCGTTCAATAAAATTTTTGCGATGACCGGTTGTTGCGATTTTAAAGCATGGTCGATGGCTTCATGTGAAAGTGTGGGAATATCGACGCGGATTTTCTGTTCGGTGACGCTGGCGATTTTATTCCATTTCAACCACCCCTGTTCGGTGAAACCTTCCTGAGCCTTGAGCTTTTCATTGAGCGCATCGGGCGTCATTTCAATATCGTAATGCGCCAGCGCCATGCTCAATGAACAGATGGTGCAACCAACGGCGCGAAGCGGTTCGCGACTGCCACCGATTTCCTGTGTCGCCCAGCGTGAATCGGTTTGTAGAAAAATCGGCGATTCGGCGAAGTGAAATCGCGCTTCCACTCTGCCGCCAACCGCAGGGATAGATAACACTTCAGGGGATTTTCGTTTGTAGAAAAAATACAAAGTCGAAAGCAGCGCGATTAAAACGATTGATGCAGTGATCAGAAGGTATTTTTTATGAATCATCATAGCTAATTTTTTCTGTCACAAGCACGCAATTCACAAACCAGCTTCACCTTGTTTTGTTTTGATAATGGTGCCAACCGGAAAGACGCGCTCTAAAAATTCAAGCGTCGGTTTTTCGCGGAAAATTAAAGCCTGCTTATAGATTTGTTTGGACGGGTTGCAAAGCGCCTCAATGCCGGAAATCGTCAAGAATGGCGGTTCATCATGAGTCGGAATTTGCATACCGACTTTGATACCGTCACCGAGAATATGACCGATCAGCAAAACACCGCGCCTCGGCAAATCATAATGCCCGGTGACTTCAAATTGGGCGACCGCTTCCATAGTTTATAGGTTGTTGACCACCTTTACTGCTTTTTAATCACAACAAGACCCCGCCGCTACCGTAACGGGTACTGACCACTATCAACTACGCTCAATGATTATGCGGGTGCGGGTGTTGTTGGTAATGTTGCCGGAGTAAATCTTTGCCGTAATCGTTGCCGTTCGGCGTGCGCATTACCGTATGAATGTGTTCGCGATTGGGAACCCGCGGGTCAGCGGCGAGGTGGCGCAGGTTCGCGGGCAATTGATGGTCGAATTCAATGAGCACCACCGGGCTATGAATGCGGTAATAGAAAACGCTTGTCGCATCCGTCCCGCCTACCCACGCAAACCGGGTTTCATCCAAATGCGCCCGCACTTCATGCATTTTCACTTTGGCATGACCGTCGCGCATATTCGAGACATATTGATTGATGAGGTCGAGGAGTTGTCTTTTTTGTTGTGCAGAAAACTCCGCTGCGCGAACCCCTGCATAGTCCAACACCACATTATCTTTATAGGCTTCGCCGACGTTGTTATTGCCGGTCTTGGAAACCTGAATGATGGCTTTCTGGCGTTGCCCATCGGTAAGCGCGTTGATCATCGCCAAGCCCATGCGTTGCTCGTCCTGCAAAATCGTCGTGCCTTTGAATTTTCCTTCACGAGCCGTAACCGGTTCCGAACCGAAAAATGCCGGACTCATTACCACTTGGTCGCCCATCACAAAATAGTTGATGATGGCGTGATGCCCGTCGAGTTGCCATCCCCAGGGTTCTTTATCCGATGGCTTGCCCATCAAGGTAATCCAGTAAAGCCATTCGCCATATTGGAAAAAATCATTGTTGTTGAGTTCACCCAAAGTATGATTGAGTCGCATGATGTCGCGCGTAAGTTTCAAGCCCCTGGCGCTCAGTGATGCCCGCAACAAACCGATAGCGGCTTGGCGTTGCGCATCGGTCATCTCTTTGAAACTGACACCCTGGCGAACGTAAAAATGCTGATTCATCCATTTGCGCCATTCGTCGTCATCAATAGCGAACATGGATTTGCCGCGTTGTTCGTCGCTAAGCGTTGCGATGTAGATTTCGGCGGCTTTACGCACCGGCGCTATGGAAACGCCTGTCGAGCGAATCGGAAAGAGGTTAGGGATAACTGTGCCGTTGGTGGTGATGCCTTTGAAAGGCTCAGCAAGCCCACGGGTCTCGGCGGCTTTCGACATCTGCTTGAAACGCTCTAAAAGTTCGCTCTGCGAAGGCGGTTGTTGAAGTGACTCAGGACTTGCGCCAAAGGCTGCAAAGAGCAGAAAAAAACAGGGCAAAAAACTGACAGTGAGGTTTAAATGTTTATTGATTGACAAACAGAGCGCGCGCATTTTTCTCTACCCTCCTGGATTGATGTGTGCGCGCAATCTCTATCACAATTGCGCCCGTTTCAACAAACGGTTAAGGTCTGCCGGGTCTTCCTCCTCCAATACTGATGCCGCCGCGCCCGCCGAACCGGTTAAAGTTATTTTGCGATCTGCCGCCAAGCACCTGACGGGCGATGGTGAGTCGCGCCATGAGTCGCGCTTCGGAAATCTGGAATTTATCGGCGGTGGTCAAGGCGCGGTCAAAATCTTTTTGCGCAAGCTGAGCAATCTGTTCGGCGTATTGATTGACCATCGAAGCGAGCCGGTTGCCGCCCTGGATCAACAACATTTCGCCGTCTTTGAAAATATTTACTTCAAATCCGCTCAACTGGCTTGCCGCCGGAAACAACTGGTTGAGTTGGTTGATGCCCGGGTCTAAGGCTTCAAAACTTCGCCCGGTGTCGAGTTCGATATAGGCGCGCGCAATCGCCAACTGGTCTTCGAGTTGATCATAACTCGACAGGCGTATGCCGATTAATTTCTGCGCCTCTTCAAGAATTTGGCTAGCCAGTTTCGGATTATTTTTCTGCTGTTGCCTGGATAAATCAATGAGAAAACCGACGCGCTCGTCATCGGAATTAAAGCGCGACAACGCCTGACGAACGCTATCCATTGTCAGTTCTTTCTCTTTCGCAGACATCTGTTTGCTTTCAATGGTCTTGAGCAGTTCGCCGCGCATGGCAGGGTCTACATGGTCATTGACGATTTGACGGGCGCGGTCAAAATTGCCTTCATTGATGGCTTTCGATGCCGCTTGATAATAAAGCTGGCGCTGCATATATTCGGGCGCGCTGGCGGCAGCCGCAACCAGATTTTCAGAAGTCCCCTTTTGCATCATCTCTCGGTATTCCGCGCCGCGATTAAAATCCATGCCCGCCTGACCGGTGCGCTGTCGCACGGCAGCCGCCCGTGTCGGCGCATATTTTTCGATTTGCGACATCAGTGAGCCGAGTTGCATCAGCAGCATCCGCGCATTCTCCTGTTCGCTTGCGCCCTGTCCCGTATTGAATCCGCGAGATTGCCCGCCAGCGCGTTGCCCGCCCTGGGTTGCCGAGGTATCTTTGAGCGCGGCAGTGATGAGTTGTTCAAGCAAACTTCGATAGGTAGCTTCATCGAGCACCGGTTGACTGCTATATTGAACGATTTGTACGCGCGCAGCCGAATTTTCGGCATTGGCATTTTCTACAGGACGCGGTCCCGACATCAATAACATCGAAACCATTCTGGCGGCTTCGGGTTTGGCAAGCAGATTTTCGGCTTGCAGTTGTTTGACCACTCTTTCGGTGAGCCTCGCGGCAGCGTCTTTATCTTTGCTTTGCAGGTCATAGATGACCTGGGTCAGTGAATACGGGTACTGGCCTTTGTCCAACCATTCTTCGGCGTTCTTGAGCGCCATCTGCGGGTCGATGCGGGCAATCTGCGCCATCAACGTCTGTTCCATATTACTTTCAAGGTTCGCTTGCTGGCGGTTAAATGGCGAATCACTGGTCGCGGGCAGGCGCGTCAAACTCAACAATTGATAAGCCAGCGTGGCGTTATGTTGGGCGGCGGTCATCACCAATTCCTGCCTGAGTTGCATCACCATATTGAAGCCCGGATCAAAGCCGCGACGATTATTGACGCGATTGGCAGACGCCACGCGCTGCAATTCCTGCAAGGCTGCGCCCGCTGCATCGAACATCGCCCGCGCCTGTCCCTCGTTACGCATCCACAACAAATCGCCAAGTTGAATCTGCAATCGTATGCGGTTTTCAGGAAGTCTGAGGCTGCTGCTTTCGACAACCACCTGTTCGAGCAACGCCACAGCCTTTTTCTCAGGCGCGGCTTTTTCGTCTTCGGTGGCAGATTCCTGTGCCTGCGCGGTTAAGGTGAGGCAAATGAATAATCCGAAAATCAACGTCAGGGCTTGCAATTGTTTGTTTATCATCTCAGTACCTCTTAAAGTGGCTTGTAAATTTGTAGCGACGATTTATTCCACTACGGGTTAATACCGCCGCTTTGGAGATTCGGCTTCAAAATTCTGAAAACCTTTGTTGATTCCGGTCTTTTGAAGCTGTGCTGTTTTATGGATGCCCAAACAGTGCGCTTTGTTGCAGCGCGGCGCAGCGTTTAACGCTGCCGAACCAATCGTGATGATGTTGTAAAAAATAAAAAATTCATTGCCTGTAGAAATCAATGATTTGGAAATACCTGAAAGTTTACCCGTCACTCTCTAAGCTTTTATCGCTTAACTTGGGAAAAAGTTTCATTCTTCGCTTTTGACTTTGGCTTCGAGGCTCGACAACCTGATGCCTTCGACGATTTCGCCTCCCTGTGCCGCTTTGTGATTCTTCGATTTTCGCTTATTCAATTTCACCACACCGCCGCGAATATGGAAATCGCGTTGCAAAACCGGAATGGCAATGCCCGTTTCATTGAATAGTTGATGAATATGGCGATTGATGTCGCTACGAATGCGTTGATGGTCGTGCGGCGCATCCGTCCAGATTAACAACTCAAATTTCAAAGACGAATCACCATGCCCTATAAACCGCACTATCGGTTTCGGCTCCGTCAGCACGTGAGCAATGTCCGATGCCGCTCTGATTAAGGTTTCGGTCACGGCATCAAGGTCGCTTTTTTCCGAAGTTTCAACGGGAACTTTAATTCTCACTTTTGAACTATATGACCAGTTGATGACGCGATTTTTCACGAGTTCGGAATTGGGCACGATAATCGTCACCTGATCATTGGTTATAAGCATCGTTGAACGCAGATTGATTTGCGCGACGCGACCTTCCATTTCACCGAGTTTCAAATAATCGCCGACCCGCAAGGGTCTTTCAAAAAGCAAGATGAACCCGGCAATCACATCGCCGGTGATGGCTTGCAATCCAAAGCCGATGCCAACCGATAAAAAGCCGATGACCACGGCAATCCCTGTGAGGTCTGCGCCAAAGCCCGCTTTCAAAGCGTAAATGATGCCGAAGAAAATGATGAGATAATGCACCATTCTGAGCATGGTGTATTGCAGCCCCCGGTCGATGTTTGAAAACCTTGGCAACACCCGTTTATCGAGTATGCTTCTGATGAAGCGCGAAACCAGCAGGGTGATAAAAATAACCGCTGCAAAAATCACCAGGCTGAGAATCGAAATTTTAAAATTGTTGTAGTTGATAAACGGATACTGTAAATAGTCTTGAATTTTATTAATGACGGCTTTGCCGGAAAGCGGTGGTGCAGGTTCCTGAAAAATCAATCTCATCCCTCCAATACTTTAATCAGTTCGTGAGGTGACATGGTAATCATAAAAAAAAATCTGTTGATTGCCTAACCGGAGTAACTGAGCAATCAACAGATTTTTGAATCTTGAAAAATTTAATCTATTTGCAAGCGGGTAAGCCCGAACGCATCACTTTTTCAACAGCATCACAGAAAATATCAATTTCGCCAATCGTCGTGTAGACATTCGCGAGGTAATTTTAAGCAGCTACTTCAACGTAGGAAGAATAACTGCTCGGCTCGGGAATTTCGCAACCTTCAAGTCGCAATCCCTCCAAATGAAATTCAATGGCTTCGCGAATATTTTTTTCGACCGCTTTTTTGGTTTTGCCGGTTGAGCCGCAACCCGGCACATCAGGCGAATATGCCGAATAGCCGGTAGCGGTTTTTTCAATGACGATAAGATATTTTTTCATGCTTTCAATCCCGCTTGTTTCAAAATATTGTTGAGCGTTCCGGGCGCAATGTCGTCGTTTTTATTGCCTGGAATCGTGACCACGCCGGCTTTTGTCGGATGCTTGAATTGATGGTGGCTGCCTTTGGTTCGCGCTAAATACCAGCCATCAGCTTCAAGCAGTTTGACGACTTCACGAACTTTCATCACTCAACCATAGGTCGCTTATGCGAAAGCGGTCAATCTCATAGTAATTTCAATCCGGTTTCACATTTGGCTCTTTCGCTACATTGGCAAAATCGCAACGCGACTGTGAGCTTTACGTCGGCAGTCCCGAACGAATCACCTTTTCAACAGCATCGCAGAAAATATCGATTTCGCGAATCGTCGTGTAGACATTCGGGGTGATGCGAATGCCGCTGTATTCGGCATGCACAATCGGCGTGCAGTTAATCCGGTATTTATCCCACAAATGACCGCCGAGTTTGACCGGGTCAACACCTTCAACCGAAAAATTCGCCAGCGCGCAGGATTGTGCAGGGTCATATGGTGTCAAAATTTTCACCCGTCCGGTTTTCTCCAAGCGACGCGCCCAACGGTTTTTCAAATAACGCAAACGCGCGGCTTTGCGTTCTGAACCAATGCCTTCATGAAAATTCAATGCCTCGGCAATGGCGTTATGATTTGCCGCCGGGTGGGTGCCAATCTCTTCAAATTTGCGAATGTCATCATCCTGCTTTTTATCGGCAGGCATCAATGGCCACAGATTTTTAATCTTCGCTTTGCGCACATAAAGCATCCCGGTGCCGACCGGCGCAAGCAGCCATTTGTGCAAACTGGTGCCGTAATAATCGCAATCGAGGTCAGCCTGTTTGAAGGGGAAATGGGCAAATGCATGCGCGCCGTCAACGATGACTTCGATTCCCTTTGCCCGCGCCATCTGGCAAATGCGTTTAATCGGAAAAATCTGTCCGGTTAGATTGGTGATGTGACAAACGTGTATGACACGGGTTTGCGGGGTGATGGCTTTTTCAAAAATCTCGAACAGATAATCCTGCGAAGGCGGCGGCACCGGAAAGGAAATCTGTTTGAGTTTAATGCCGTCGCGGCGTTCGCGCTGCATCCAGGTGTTAATCATACGCCCGTAATCCTGATTGGTGGTGAGCACTTCATCACCGCGTTTGAGGTCTAAACCGAGTTGGCAAATTTCCAGCGCCTCACTGGCGTTGCGGGTGATGGCAATCTCTTCCATATCGCATCCGAAAGCGTTCGCCAGCCCGCGTCTTACGCTTTCGATGTTGGGTTCAAGTAAGCGCCACATCGAATAACTCGGCGCTTCGTTGGAAATGTCCAGGTAACGTTTCAGGGTTTCGTGAACGATGCGCGGCGACGGGCAGACCCCGCCGTTATTCAAATTGATAATCGTGCGGTCGAGCGTAAAAGCATTCTGGATTTCGCGCCAGAAATCTTCATCCAAAGCCAGTTCTTCTGCCGGAACTTTATCAACGTGTTTAGTAGCGGCAAAGATGCGCTCAAGGCTGTCATCGCGAAACGAAGCGACCACGCTCAGGCTTGCGGCAGTGCCAAAGGTTCTTAAAAAATTTCTTCGAGTAAACATCGCTCCCCCTGAAATCGAAATGGTGTGGCGACAGTTTAAAGCTTTTTGATTTTGAATGCGAATGGATTAGGGTCATTGGGCAGTTGTCACTTGTCATTGGTCATTTGTCCGAAAGTGTTTTGCAAATGACCAATGATTGAACGTGTCAGTAGCCCGACCGTAAGGGAGGGCGCAAGACGCAAACGCCCTCCCTTACGGTCGGGCTACTGATTCAATGAGCGAATTTGCCGAAACGCGCTATAAAATCGTCCTTCGACAGACCACCGGCTTCGGCGAGTTTCGCAAGCCAGGCTTCGTCCTCAAAATCCTTTTTGCCGATGCGCACCATGTAATCACTCGCCACCTGATAACTTTCGGTGTCGACATCCACGAAACGCAAACGCCCACGTCCGGTCTGCGGGTCAATCACCTGATCAAATGGCACCGCTTCAAACTCGCCGCCCTGAATGGTCATCATGGCGTTTGAACCGCCGCCCAGCAGATAATTGACCGCCGCGTAACCGAGTTCACGCGCATACTCGGCATCGTAAGGAATCGGCGGCGCGCATCTCAATTCATAACCAATCGTCTTATCGACAATCGTTGCTTTGATGCCGCGCTGTTCCAGTCGTATCTGTACTTCGTTTTTCACTTTGCGACCGAGGTCAATTTCGGTGACGCGAATGTTGCCTTGCGCATCGCGGTCAACGTCCTGCAATTCGGCAACCTCTGCGGGGTCGAAATGTTCAACCAGGGCTTCGGCAAGCAGGACAACGCCATGCGCGCGACCAAGCGCCCGCCGTTTGATAATCGTGCCTTCAACGATGTCGCAGATTTCCGCAAGCGAGATGGTCTGTTTATGAAATTCTTCGGGAATGATGGTGCAGGTCGCGCCCGCGGCTTTGCCGATGCCAAGCGTCAAATGCCCTGTGGGTCTTCCCATAGTCACGCCGAAATACCAGCGTCCGGTGGTCTTGGCATCTTCCATCAAGGTATGCACCAGACCTACGCCGACGTGCCGCGCGGTTTCGTAACCGAGCGTTGAAACCGGCAACGGCAACCATAAATCGTTATCAATACTTTTCGGCACCTGCACGACTTTAATCGCGCCTGCGGTTTCACGTTCAATCGCCATCGAACTGCGAACCAAATCATCCCCGCCGATGGTCACCAAGCCTTCAATCTCCAATTTTTTCAACGCCGCGATGGCATTTTCCAAACTCCTCGCGTCGCGTGTGATGTCTGTGCGTGAAGCGCCAAGGATGGCACCGCCATCAAGGTGTATGCGCGACACTTCATTGATTGAAAGTTCATGCTGCTCATCCGTATAGCGTTCGACTAACCACTCGAAGCCATCGTGAAAACCGATAGGCGTGCAACGCATGTTGATTGCTTCGATAGTCACCGCAGAGATGACGCCATTCGTACCCGGCGCAGGACCGCCGCCAACTAAAACTCCAATTCTTTTTATTGCCATATGAATTAGTCAGGAGTCAGGAGTCAGGAGTCAGGAGTCAGTTACAGGAGTAAATTGCAAATGATCAATGACTGATGACCAATGACAAAATTATTATTTACCCAAATAATCAAATTTGTTGTGAAACTCTTCGACACTTAAATGTCCGGCTTTTGCCATTTTTTCCACCCAATCGGCGTCGGCAAAATCGGATGCCTGCAAACGAATCATGTATTCGCGAGCCACGCGGAACCCTTCGCTATCGACATTGACCTGACGCACACGGGTTTTACCGGTTGCCGGGTCGCGCAATTCATCGAAGGAAATCGGCGTCAATCGCCCGCCTTGAATGCTCACCATCGCGCCGCTTGCGCCGCCGAGCAAAAAGCGAATGGCGCTGTAACCCAGGTCGCGACAGTAAGCCGCATCGAATGGAATGGGGTCGGCGCATCTCAGTTCATAACCGATATTTTTATTGGTGATGGTGACGCGAATGCCGCGCATAGATAACCTTCCCTGCACTTCGGCTTTGACCTTGCGCGCCAAATCGACTTCGGCAAAGCGTATGTGCCCGTGTTCATCGCGTTCGACGTCCTGCAAGTCTGCAAGTTCCTGCGGGTCGAGTTTTTCAATCAACCCTTCGGCAAGAATCACCACGCCGAAATGTCTACGCATGGCGCGGCGTTTGATAATCGAGCCTTCAACGATGTCGCAGATTTCTTTAAACGACACAACGTCGCGGCGGAACTCTTCGCCAATCAAGGTAAGCGTTGCGCCTGCGGCTTTGCCGATGCCCAGTGCGAGGTATCCGGCTTTTCTGCCCATCGCCACGACAACGTACCAACGTTTGGTCGAGCGCGCATCTTCCATGAGATTGTGAACCAGTTCGACGCCAACATGCCGCGCGGTTTGATAACCGAATGTCGGGATGTGCGCCGGTAGTGGCAAATCGTTATCAATGGTTTTGGGAACATGGACGACACGAATCTGCCCGTCGGAATTTTCCGAAACGTACCTTGAAGAGAGCGCCGTGTCATCGCCGCCAATAGTGACCAGATGGGTGACACTTTTCGAGCGCAAAGTTTTGACGACCGCTTGAATCGCGGCGGCGGATTTCGTCGGGTTATCGCGCGCCGTGCCGAGCACCGAGCCGCCATCGAGATGAATGCGCGATACATCATCAATGGTAAGCGGACGAATCTTTGAAGCATCTTCGCGCATCAGAAATTTGAATCCGTCCTGTACGCCGACTACCTCAAAGCCTTCGTTGATGGCTTCGATGGCGGCAGCCGAAATCACCGCATTGATACCGGGCGCGGGACCGCCGCCTACGACAATTGCTAAAACAGGTTTTGCTGACATAGCGCCATTGTACCCTCAAACTCATCACTCTTCATAACCCCGCGAGATTCGTTTTATTTATTTTGAAATAAGTTTTAATTTTGAAGGGCGACTTGCATGAATTTATAATCGTGCTCACGCTGGTTAAGGCAACTCATGACTCAGGCTGAAACGATTTCGACACCACCGATAAAAACCCATCAACGAACTATCATGATTGTCGCAGGCGAAGCTTCAGGCGATAAACATGGCGCGGCTTTGGCGCGCGCGCTCGTCAAACTTTTTCCCGAAACCGAGTTCACTTTTTTCGGGTCAGGCGGCGAAGAGATGCGCGCCGCAGGCGTTGAAACTTTAGTCGATGCGCGTGAGGTCGCCATCATCGGCATTCCTGAAATCATTGGCGCGCTTGGCAAACTCTACGGCGCATTTCGCAAGTTGATTCACGCGGCAAGGATACGAAAACCCGATGCCGTCGTACTGGTTGATTGGCCCGATTTCAATATGCGAGTCGCCAAAAAGTTACATCGCGAAGGTTGCAAAATCATTTATTACATCAGCCCGCAGGTCTGGGCATGGCGGCGGTATCGCGTCAACGCCTTGAAACGCGATGTCGATAAAATGCTCGTCATCCTGCCGTTTGAAGAGGCGTTTTATAAAAATCAAAACATTGATGTTGAATACATCGGTCATCCGTTGGTTGAAGCCGTGCGCCTCACCCTTACACGCGAAGCCTTTGCCAGCCAACATGGACTCGATGCTTCGCGCCCGTTTATCGCTCTGCTTCCGGGCAGCCGTCACAAAGAGATTCATTACCATTTGCCGGAAATGCTCAAAGCAGCCCGTCAATTGAATGCTCCGCAATTTATTTTGCCGCTGGCGTCAACGGTTTCCCGCGAAACCATTGAAAAAGCGATTAAAGATTCCGGTGTTGAAGTAACGATAATCGAACGCGACACCTATAATGCCCTGGGGCACGCGGCGTTTGCGGTCGTCGCAAGCGGCACGGCAACCGTCGAGACGGCGCTTGCCGGAACCCCTATGGTGATTGTCTATCGCGGGTCGGAAATCAATTGGCGACTGATTCGCCCGCTCATTCAACTCGATACCTTTGGCATGGTCAACTTGATTGCCGGGCGTCGCATTATGCCTGAACTCATACAACATGACTGCACAGGCGAACGTATTGCCGAAACTGTTCAAGAAGTGTCAGGCGATTCAAGGCGACTGATGCAGATGCGCGAAGACCTCGCAGAAGTTCGCAGAAAGCTGGAAACCGGCGAGGGGTCGGTTCCCGAACGCGCCGCCCGCGCAGTGATGCGCCTCATCGATAAATAAAAAGTTATAAAAGATGGTCGGGTAAGGTTTCTTCAAGAGATGAATTTGTCTCTTCGGCAAATTTTTCGGTTGTCGCTTTTTCAAAGTCTTCAACGAACGATTCAACCTCCGGCTCACCAAAAATTTGCGCCTTGTGGGGTTGCGCCTCTACCGATTTGTCCGCTTCACCGATTGGCACACGATTGCGCGCTTTTGCGCTTGGTAATTGACTCGCGCGGTTCTTCGCGACCTTTGTAAACTCACTTGCCGGTTGCAGCCGTTTACCTGCGCCTGGCGGGTCGTTGATAATGGTTTGCCAGAACGCCAGGGCGGCGCGCTCAAAAAGCATTCCCATATCGAGAACCGCTAAAGGAAATCTCGCCCCGGCTTCGTCAAGTTGCCGCGTCTGACGAAGCGCTTCATATTCGGCGAGCCGCGCTTGATGCAAGTTGAGTTGTTGCGCGGCGAGCGTTTGAACATCGGCAGCGGTTGCGAGTTCGCCGAAATAGAGTTTCAAAAGCGCCAGGTCGCGAATTTCGATGGGTTCCTCGGTCGGTTCGCGCAGCCAATTTGCGAGCGCCGCGCGACCGCTTTCGGTAATCGTAAAGGTTCTGCGCCGCCGCCCGCTGCGTTCTCGCGACTCTTTCAGATATCCGGCTTTTTTCAGACGGTCAGGTTCGGCATAAAGTTGCGAATGCGGAAACGCCCAGAAATATTCGACCGTGTGATAGACCGCGCGCTTCAAATCATAAGGCGTCGCTGCGCCGAGTCGCGCCACCAAACCTAAGACCAGATAAGAAGTCGTCGTGAGATTATTCTGCATAAACAGCATCATAACATACTTTTCAAATCATCCGAAACAGATTATCTATAATTAATATTCAACCGCTACATTCAACTTCAAGATAAGACTTCAAGCCAAAAGCTCTGAAACAGACTATTGATTATTTTCTATAAATAAGCCGGTTAGCTATCAGGTTGTAATTAACCAATGATTTGTTGCGCCTGTCGAACCATTGCCACCGTGGCTTGGCGTAACTCTTCGGTAGTCGTAACCGGCGCGGGGAAATTCAAACGAAGGGGTTTGTGCATGCCTTTTTCGATGGCAATCAGGTCGAAACCATAACTATCAACGCGCAGCATCCTGGCGCTTTCGGCTTGGGTTGCGGCAAAAGCTTTGGCGTAAGCAATCATTGCGGCTTCGTGGTCTTCGTTCATGTGTTTACAGATGCCTTCGGCGTGCGGCGCTATCGCATCGAATTTTGCGTCGCCCGAACGATCAAACATCTCTTTGCCGTCAATCCAGTAGATGTTGCCAAACCCGCCAATGAAGCGCACCTGCAAGGTGTGAATGCGAAAGAGTGAAAAATCATGCATCGCAAAATAGCTGGCGGCACCGGGCACGGCGCTCAGATAACGATTGCGCGCATCTTCGATGAACGGTTCCGACACCGGCAACGCATAACCGACAAGCGTGGCGCGGGCGGCGGCTTGCTGGTCTACGGCTTTTGAATCCTGAATGAGAAAACTGACGCGGGCATCGGCGCGAACATTGCGCGTATGTTCGGCAATGTCGCTGATTAAAATCAACGGCTCGCCCGCATCAGTGAGCGCAAAGGGCGCAATTGAACCGAACGGAAAACCTTCCAAACGGCGTGACAAGGTGCAAAGCATGCCGTCACGTTCCGATTGAATAAACGCCTGCGCTTCTTTGATGTATTCCTGCATTACTGTCCTTATATTGATAAATCCATGACTTTACGACGGTCAGAGACCGGCGCTCAACGGGTTGTGGTATTTATAATCTGCAATAAAAGTGAACCAAGCTTGAATCGCCCCTTCTCGCTTGCTCCCTTTCTCCCCTTTTTCACTGTCTTCGTTGCGGACGATAGGGCGTCGGGTAAACCGCCATGCTCACATTGCCGTCTTTATCAACCGCCTGCACGCCGAAAAAGTAATTGTCCTTTGACATATTCTTAACCGTATAGCGCGTGACATTGCCGACCATCACCGCATTCGTCCAAAACGGCGCGGTGGTATCGCGCCAGACGATTCGGTAGCCGGCAAGGTCAGGCTCACGATTAGCTTCCCAGCGAATGGTCGTGTCGTTTTCAAGCCGCGCGGTTTCCATCTCGACCTTCTTTGGCGCAGCCGGAGCGAGCGCCAGGCTTGCCAGCGCCGCAGCATTGACGCGGGCGACCTGGGCGACATAATTGAAATCCACAAACTCCGGCAAATCGCCATATTTTACGCCGTTGTCTTCGCGAATTTTCTGATGCTGGTGTTTGTAATCTTCGTTCGGCTCGGTCATCCGCACTGCCGCAAAGCCGCGCTCTAAAAACGGCGAATGGTCGCCGCCGCGCAGGTAACGGTCTTTGCGATAAATCACATTGACTTTGAAACCTCTCAGATAACGCTCGCCGGTTTCTTTGATGTAGCGCGCCAGTTGGCGGGTCGGCAAATCGTTTTCGCCGCCGGTTTGCAACTGGGTGCGCAGTTCCGGCGTAAGTTGCGCAAGCGGCGGCACCCCTTCGGCAAACAAGCGCACCTGTTTATCGTCAATATGTCCGTCTTCGGCGCGTGAACTGCCGATGATGTCGTTGGTAATCATGCCTGCGACGTTCCAGCCTTTCTGCTTAGCCATCTCCGCCCAGTGCCCTGCGCCAAGCAAACCTTGTTCTTCGGCGGCAACCGTCATAAACACCAGCGTCGCATCGAATTCATATTTTGACATGACGCGCGCCATCTCCATCACCGCAGCGGTTCCCGACGCATCATCGTTTGCGCCCGGCGCGTCGCTTGTCGCATCCATTGTATCCTGCGCGCACACACACGAATCGTAATGCCCGCTGACGACATAAATGCGGTCTTGCGATTCAGGCTGTTTGCCGGGCAAGGTCGCGACCACATTGACAAGTTCCGTCGGTTTATTGACGCGCCCGCCGGCCGGTTGAATGAAGGAATCGAATTCGACCTGAAGCCTGCCGCCCGCGTCTTTCGCGTAGCCTTCCATTTCGGCTTTAATCCAACGCCGGGCAGCGCCGATGCCGCGCGTCTCGCTCTGCGTGTCCGAAAGCGAATGACGAGTGCCGAAACTGACCAGTTTGCGAATCGTCGCTTCGATATTTTTGGCAGAAATTTCACTGAGGATTTTTTGAATCTGCGGGTTGAGTTTGGCGCTTGCCGGTTTCGTTGATGATGCTTTCTTAGCTGAAAGCTTCTGCTGGGCGTTCAGCGTCACCGAAAACAAGAGCGATAAAACCACAACGATTAAAGAGACTTTTTTTGTCATAAAGGAAATCCTGAATCGAAGAATGAGTTTCCACTGAGCGATTTGAAAAGCTTATTTACCGGGTTGCTTCACCAGACAGGCGGCGTGTCCCATCACCACATCGCCGTCATTGGTCATAGTCGGCGTAGGTGTCCACCCCCTGGCTAACCGCTGTTCTAAAATTTCATCGGCGGTCGGTTGATGTTCCCACAGGGCAACTGCCCGAATCGCGCCAAGTCAGGTGGTATCAAACACCAGAAAAGTTTTTTCTTCAATGCGGATAATCACATCGTGGGTGAATTCGTCCTGGGCAATCAGGTTCACCAGTTTCGCCGCCGGGGTGCGGGTGAGCATCCACTTCATCACCTGTTCAAGTGAAAGCAAGGCACTGACTTCTTTAAGAATCGCAACGGACATCATCAACAGACCCGCCTTTGCAATATTTCTCAAACTGGATTTTCTTTGCAGTTTCGGTTTTAGGCAAGGGATTTTGAGGGTGCAAAAACTTTCTTTGGAGCGCAGTGACCGGTCACCGCTTTGGCATTAATCGCAAAATGGCGGAATTACTCATCAAACCTGAAAGGGTTTTATCTCAACGCTAAAGCTGCATCGCAGAGTATGACGCTACTGTCGCAGCACGCCAAATTCCGGCGTCGCGCATGCCTGCTCCAACACGAAGCCAACCATCGCTCAAACCTAGCCATCATCCGCGACCCGTTTGTTTGTATTTCTTGCGTAAAGGTATGTGGAGCGACGGACTCGTAAGTTGACAAGCACCTCTACCGACTTGCCCATACGAAAACCATCACTCCACAAAGGCGGCTTGGCTGACTACTTCCATCTGGTCATCGGGTCGCCAAGCAAAATCCAGGTGCGGCGAATATCGCTATCGGTTGTCAGGCTTTTGGCTTTTTGAATGACTTCGCCAAGCGTCAACGTTTGATTGGCAAACCATAACCGATAGAGGTCTTGATTTACCGAAGCCTGGGGCGACGGGTGCGTCATGCCGCTTGATGTCCATACCGCAAGCGCGCCGCCACGCTCGGCTTTCATTAACGCTTCACCCAGGGAATCGGTTGTCGGGTGGAGGAAATAACCATTCAAACAATTCATGATGACGAATACCGGTAATTTTTGATTCGTGAGCGCGCGCGCCTGGGTTGCCGAAAGCAAGTTGCCGCGCCAGAGATTTGCCGAACCGTGCCCGATGTAATTGACCAGTTTCTGCCCGCGATTGAGCGCTTCGAGAAGTTTGTTCTTTGCCGTCAGGTCATCAAATTGACTGCGGCGAAGTTCATCTATGCGAATTCCGGCTGGAAGAAGCGGACGCAAACCGGCGCTCGCCTGTTCAAAAGCAAACCCATCATTGCGGTCACTGACGAGCAACGCCGATTGAGTTAAGCCGGTCTGCGGCGCGACCAGCAGTTTGGCAATGACCGCAGCGACCTCTTCAGCATTGCGAACCGGCAATCGCCCGATGGCAATTTCGCCAATGCCATCGTCATTCAAATCGACCAGCCATTCATCGCTGGCGGTTTCCATAAATCGCGTATCCACCAGTCCCGTGGGCACGAAATCGAAATCACCGAAGCCCAGATAATTCCTGGCATCGTAAGAAGCATCGCCAACCAAAAGGACAAAGCGCGGCGCAATTTTCCAATTGGTTTTGGCGAAGGCGAAAAAGTCTTTCACGGCGCGCAACGATTTATGCCCGAAATTGAATTCGTCATAGAGGTCTTCGACATCTATAACCGCGACCTTGTAACCGGCTTTTTCGCGCGCCAGGCGCAAAGGTTCGATGGCATTAAAGAATTCGCGCGTGGTGAGAACGACCAAATCCGCCGTTTGCGCGCTATCACGCCATTTCGACGGTTGGTTGGCGCGTATCAATGCAGGGTGTTGAATTCGCGAATCAGCAAGCGCCAGTAATCTTCGTTCGCCTTTTTCCAGGGGAACAGCGGTCACCAGATAGCTGCCATCTTTTTGGGCTTCGATATTGCCAAGCAACTCCACAATCAAATCGGGATTGGTCACATCGAACACCCGAATAGCTTTCGTTGAAAAACCGTCGATGGTGATGGGCTGCTCGCCTTTGGCGATTAACGTCAGCGCATCATTATCTGCGGTGAAGGTGTGTTGATAGGTCAGGCGCAGCGCCTCAACCAGACTGACGTCGCTGCTGTTTTGTTGCGCCAGCAACCGAACGGTATTTGCGCCTTCGCGTAGCAAGGCATGCGGCAAGGTAAAGTTCGTAGCGCCCGATTGTTGTCCGTTGAAATCCACATAGCCGAGGTTATTGCCGTTCAGTTGCACCAGTACGCGATGCGCTTGCAGGGTGACGCCTTGCAGGTTGACTTCAAGAATCGTTTGCCCTTTTGATGGCGCAACGTGGTTGAGGTTAAGCGGCTGATCGACGCCTTCGGTGGTGACAACCGCGCCGAAAAAGTTTTCGCGTTCACCATTGAGTAACGCCGAAAAATAGAGCAACCGCTCGCGCCGCTCAACCGTGCAGGTGAAGGAATCTAAAAACGTAGACACGCCTTCACCTCTTGACAGTGTGATGCGCTTACCCGCCTGTTTTCCTTCCACCAGCCAGTAAGTGCGTGAAGCTGTCGAAGGCGTGTCTAACCCGATACCATAAAATTCAATGAACGAATGTTTATCAAAAAGCCCGTCTTTATTGGTTGAAACCTGGATAGGAATCTCCACCCCATCCACGAACATCTGCAAGCGCGCGGGGTTGGCGTCCTTTGAGAGTCCTGCGGCAATGAGTTCCGCCTGCGTTACGCGATACCAGCCTTCACGGTTAATAGAAAGTTTAACCGCCGTTTGTGCAGCCAGCGGATTGGGTGAAGGCGGTAAAGTCCTGCGCGAAACTGTCGCCGTCACTTCAGAGGTTTTCGACGCCTCGGACGATAACGGTGTGAACTGGCTCAACAATGCCGCCTGTGAACGCGCAGGCGGCATGCCGCCAACCCATTTGGCATAGAAGGGACCGTGCAATGTTTTGCGCCCTGCCAGGTCTACGTCTTCCAGCCAATACGCGGCATTCTGACAATCCGCAATCCGCGATCCGCAATCCGCAATCGAAGCGTCCCACCAGGCATAAGCGTCACCGGCGTTCAACACCTGATAGGCAGTGAGCGCCGAACCGGCGATGAGTTGTGTATTAACCAAGGCGCGTTTGCCTGCTGCTTCGCGATAGATATTGAATCCCAGATTATCGGCTTCGCTCGCGGTTTGCCATTCAATCAATGCGCCTTTGTCATAGGCGTTGATCGTGACATTCGCCAGACTCGCCAGCGTGGGATTGTCCGATTGGTAAACCGTAAAGGTCTGCCCGCCTACGGTAATGGTTCCCGAACGCGCGCCGCTCGGATTGGCTTGAACTACGTAAGTGATGGTGGTGTTGCCGGTGCCGCTTGCCGGGCTGACATTGGTAATCCAACCGGCGTTGCTCACCGCCGTCCACGCGCAGCCCGTCGCTTTAATGACATCGAAAGCGCCGTTACCTCCGGCATTAAAAAATGAATCGCTGGTCGGCAACAGTTCCAAGGTGGCGCAGGCGCTCGAATCGGCGACGGCGACCGCAAGCGAAAATTCCGAAGTGTTATTGTTTTCCGTTGCGGTTGCGGTAATCAATCTGCCGATAGCCACAGCGGGCGTAAACGTCGCGCTGAATGTCGTATTGCCGGTGTCATCGGTAATCACGGTGCGCGAGCCGAGATAGATTTGACCTTCGCCATAGCCCGATGAATCAGCCGTCGCGTTGTGATAAAAATCAACTGTGAAAATAGTGTTTGGGGTGCTCGCGAGCGCTGCTTGAATTACGGTGTTGCTGCCGCCACTGATTGCCGAAGTGATGACCGGAAAATTTTGCAAATTGTTTGCGCCGGTATCGCTGTCGTCCACGTCGTTCGCCGTCACGCCATCTGCGCCGAGGTCAATTCCTAATTGAGTATTGGAATGAATTGAATTACCGCGAACGCTGTTGCCGGTGCCGGAACCGACAAAGACGCCGTCCCAACCGTTAAAGGCGATGACATTGCCCGCACCGGCGGCAGTTCCACCTATTGTATTGTTGCTTGCCGAATCGTGAATCCATACGCCGGGCGAACCGTTGCCAAGCGCGCTGCTGCCGTCTGCCTGTGTGCCGATGAAATTGCCCTGCACCAGATTTCCGCTCGTGCCGCTGGCTTCAATCAAAATTCCTTGTGTGGTGTTGCCCGAAATGAGGTTGCCCGCGCCTGCCACCGTTCCGCCAATGAGGTTGTTGGATGAGCCGCCTTGTATATGAACGCCCCGTAAAGTATTGGCAATGGCGCTTGCGCCTGTGACATCTGTACCGATGTAGTTGCCCTGAACCTGATTATTGGTTGCGCCGCTTGTCAGTTCGACACCGACGATATTGCCTGAAATGAGATTGCGCGCTCCGGCTACTGCGCCGCCAACCGTATTCATAGACGCAGCACTAATCCAAACCCCATAATTTCCGCCAAGCGCGCCCGCGCCCGCGGCATTCGTGCCAATATAGTTACCTTGCACGAGGTTATTGATTGCCGCTGCGCCGTTGATGTAGAGGTTGCGGAAATCATTACCCGCAATCACATTGCGGGCGGCGTTCGTGATGCCGCCAATGGTGTTGTTGGGCGCGTTGTTGATAAACACGCCGCTATCGGCATTGCCCAAATCGGCGCTGCCATTCACATCTGTGCCGATGTAATTACATTGAATGACATTGCTGCCATTGGTTTCAAGGAGTATGCCATGAAGACTGAAGCGATTGATGACCAACCCCTGCATCGTGCTGTTGCCGGCGGTGATGTGTAATCCGTTTGCGCCTGCACCGGCGCTCGCGCCGTTCAATTCGATAATTGGCGAACTCACAAAACCGGATTGGGTTTTGCCATCAATGATTACCGGGTCAGTAATCGTCGGCAGCGCCGCCAGCAGATTGATGGTGTAGGGAGCCGCGCCGGGAATGCAAAAATCAATGGTGTCGGTTCCCGCATTACTATTGGCATCGAGGATGGCTTGCCTGAGCGAGCCTGTGCCGCTGTCATTGAGGTTGCCGACTGCCGCGACATGGAGCATGGTGTTGCCACTCACTGCAACAGAGGTTGACGTAGCCGTAATCGTAGTATCGCCGCGCGCCATGCCGGTTGCCACGCCTGTTTGACTGATGGTTGCCGCCGTTGTGTTGCTGCTTGACCAAAGAACTTCGAGAGGTGTGTAGGCTTCGTTCGCTGAGAGGGCATTGCTGGCAGCGTCCCCGCCACCCACGACATAGATTTTGCCATCAGCTACGACGGCTTGCGTTTGCCAGCGCGCGCTTGGCATGGGGGCTTTTGTCGTCCAGTTGTTGCTCGTCGGGTCATACTCATAAACCGTGTTGAAGGCGGTAAAGCAACAGGTGAACCCGCCACAGACGTAGATTTTACCGTTTACAGCCACGCCTGCTGAGACCTGCAATGCGGTGGGCAACGGTGCTTTCGTCGTCCAACTGTTCATTATCGGATCGTATTCTTCGACGACGTTGACTTGACTGCCACCACAACAATCGGGTGCGCCACCAATGGCATAGATTTTACCGTTCACCGCTGCCGCTGCCAGAGTGCGTCGAGCCGTAGGCATTGGCGCTTTCGTCGTCCAGGTATCGGTCGCGGGGTCATACTCCTGTACAACATTGGTTGCATTGCTCCCATCCTGACCACCGATAGCATATACCTTGCCATTCAGGGCAACTGCCGCAAGAGCGTAACGACCGGTGGGCATCGGTGATTTCATTGCCCAGGTGTTATTTACCGGGTCGTATTCCTGCACCAGGTTGATAGTGGTGAAGCCTCCGAACACATACAGCTTGCCGTTGCCCGGCGCTGCTGCTGCCGCAACGAAAGTCGCATTCGGCATATTGGCTTTATCTGTCCAGGTATTGGTTGAAGGATTATAGGCGCGCGTTTCAGCACGGGCGCCATTAAATTCTCCGCCAAAAATATAAATCTGCCCATTAAATTCCGCAGCCGAGAGCAAACGACGCGGCGAAGGTAAAGCGGCTAAAGACTGCCAACTGTCACCCGCAAGTGTTTGCATGGAACTGTCGCTAAAGGTTCCTGTAGCCGTAAACGCCTGCGTATTGCCAGCTCCAAGGCAAGCAGTTGTGGGAGTCACATTGATGGCGGTCAGAGTTTTTACGGTTAGTGTGGTATTGCCGCTGATACTGCCGGAGGTCGCAGTGATGGTCGTCGCGCCGTTGGCGAGCGCCTGGGCGACACCGTTGGCATTGATGCTTGCGACTGCCGGAGTGCCGCTTGTCCAGATTGCGCCAAGCTTATCAATTTTTTTAACCGTGCCGTTGGGCGCGGCGGTTCGTTCAGTGCAATAAATGAATGCGGCATCTTCGGCTATTCCCCAGGGGGCGTTCAAATTGGTCGCCAGATTGATTGCTGTTCCACCCGCTTTCGGCACTTTCTTCACCAAACTTGACCCGCTCGCCGTGACATAAACATACGCCGCGTCAATGGCTACCTGCACCGGACTTTCAACGCCGCCAGCCAGCGCGATGGTTGCGCCGCCGCTTTTGGCAATTTTATTGACCGATGAATTACCCGGGACGTTGCCGGCTTCCGCCCAGTAAACAAAATCCTCGTCAACCGCCAGATTGGTCGGACCGCAAAGCAGTCCGGTTCCCAATGCAGTGACTGCGCCACCCGCCTTGGATACGCGATGAATGCCGCCGCTGCAACAACACCCCCAGTCGACGAAATAGACAAAGCTTTCATCCAATGCCAGTCCTTTGGGGTTGCCGCCCTGCACGCCTTGCGCGAGCAAAGTGGCAGCACCGCCGCCAACCGGTATTTTTCTCACTTTGCCGCTGCCGCAACAACCTTCCGTCCAATAAACATAAGTGCCATCAACCGCCAACCCCTTCGCGCCAAGACTATCCTGTAAATCAGGCGGCACATTGATAAGCGTAGTGATGGAGCCGCCGGAAATTGCAATTTTGCCGATGCGATAAGGGCTGGTGTCTTCCGTAAAATAGAGAAAATCGCCATTCACGACCAGCAGACGCGGATTGCTTAACCCGCTTGCCAAGGTCGTCATTGCGCCGCCCATTTTCGGCATCTTCTTCAACTCGCCGCTCGATTGTTCAAGCCAGTAAATATTGGTCGCGTCCACAGCAACCCCCATCGGGTTTTGGTTGCCGCTCGTCAAATTTTGCGCATTGAGCACTCTCAACGAACCATCGTCAAACGTGCCGGTGGCTATAAAGTGACGATTTTGCCCAACCGCAATCGTCGGATTCGCCGGCGTGACGGTTACTAAAACCAAGGGGCGCGAAGTGACCAGCACACAAGCGGAAAATTCTGAGGTGTTGTTTGCCGGGTCAGTCGCCGTGGCTGTGATGAAAGAGCCGACGCTAACCACTACAGGAAAAGTAATGTCAATGGTTGCGTTGCAACTGCCATCTGTGGAAACCGTCGTTGACCCCAGATAGGTTTTGCCTTCGCCGTTGCCTGAAGCATCGCAGACGGTGTTCGAGAAAAATTCGATGGTGAATGTGGTATTCGCTGCGCTGTTGAGCGAGCCGGTGATTCTGGTGCTGGTGGTGTTGGAATTGGCGGCGTTCAATACCGGGAAATTCTGCAAGAGGTTGCCGCCGGTGTCCGCGTCACAAGCATCGTTTGGCGTCACGCCATCAATCGTGCCAAATGGCGGCGGCAACAGATTGATGCCCAATCCACCGTTGGCAAACATTGAATTGCTGGTGAATTTATTGCCCGTCATGCCGGTTGCCAGAAATCTGTAATCAGGCTCCAGGCGAATGCCATCCGATGCGTTAAAGGCAATGGTATTGCTGTCGAACAGATTATTGGGCGCGCCCGCGCAACTCAGATTGATGCCCTGCATGCCGTTGCCGAGATTGCAGACGCCCGCCTTATCAGTTCCGATTTTGTTATTGAGAATTTGGGTGGTCGCTGCATCGCAAAGCGAAATGCCGGATGAGGTGTTGCCGGAGATGACATTATTTTGAATCGTATTGTTGGTCGCCTGCACCGAAGGCGACCCGAATCCATGAACCGAGACTCCGCCGGCATTAGCGACAGCGGCGGTTGCAGAAGCATTGGTGCCAATATAATTGTCGAGGATTTGATTGTCTGAGGGTGTGTTATCTGTGCCATAAACGATGGCGACGCCCGATCCGTTTGTCCAGCCATTGATGACTAATCCTTTCACTATATTGCCATCGCCGCTGATTTGAATGCCATTCCCGCTGGACGACGCGCCGCCATTTAGCACAACTTCGGGTCCAAACAGATTGGTGTCGCCGGTAAAGGCGGTCTGCGTCGTCGCGTCAATCGTCGTGTTGTTTCGCAAAACCGGCAACGCCGAAGTCGGCGCGATGGTGAAAACTCCGTCGCTAAAATTCGGGTCGGTGTTGGGAATATTAAAAATAATGGTGTCTGCGGTATTGACATCCGCGTTGGCGTCGAGCATCGCTTGTCTGAGCGAACCCGCGCCGCTGTCATTGGTGTTGGTCACTACCAAAGTCGTCGGTCCAACGGTTCGTTTCAAAATCGTGCCGGTTGCCCCGGCGGCATACCCGGTGTTGGCATCAACGAAAAAGACGCGACGCAATTCGGTGGTAACACCGCTCGCTTCCGGCGTCCAACTCGCGCCGCCATCTGTGCTCATCAATATGAGACCGGAAGCGCCAACTGCCCAGCCGTTATTGGCATCCGCAAAATGCACGCTGCGTAAATTGGTGGTCGTGCCGCTGGTCTGCGCGTTCCAGTTCGTGCCGCCGTTGGTGGTCTTCAAAATGACGCCGCCGTTACCGACTGTCCAGCCGGTGTTGGCATCGAGCATAAAGATGCCGTTGAGTGTATTGGTCGTACCGCTGGTCTGCGCCGTGAAGGTTACAGTGCCGGTGCTCGCATTAGTAATCCGCCGGATGAATCCGGGAAAGCCGACCGCCCAGCCATTATCCGGGTCTGTAAAATACATATCAAAGAATTGTGATGAGCCGCTTAGATCATCGAAAATCTCTTCAACCACAGAGGTTCCATTGAATGTATAACGCCCGAAAAACCTGCCGCCGCTGCGATTGACCGGCGACCAGGCTTGTGTCGCCGAAGTCGCAAAGAGATTGTTGCGAAAGTTGGTAGCCGTCACATCAACCAATGCCTGCCAGTTTGCTCCGGCGTCGGATGTGTGCATCACAACCGAGCCGCCGCCAACCCATCCGGTATTTGAATCAATAAAGCGCACGCCGAGATAGCTCGACACCGGGACGCCGCCCGGAGATGACACGCTTGTCCAGTTTGTGCCGCCGTCTGTGGTGTGAACAATGGTGTTGGCAAAACCCACCGCCCAGCCTTGACTGGCACTGGTGAAATGGACTGAAAACAGATTGTTGGTGGTATTGCTGGTCTGTTGGCTCCAGCCGGCAGTCTGCGGGTCGGCTTTGTTCTTTTGCGGTTCAGGGTTCGTATAGGTTTCCGATTCTGCCGGGTGTGAAAATGGCGCAATCACTCCCAGCATCAGAACCAAAATTGCTGCAAATCGCCACCGATTAGTTAGAACGAATATTTTATGTAGCGTCGAAGAGGTGTTGATGAGGGCTTTCAGCATAGTTATGTTCTCCAAGAAGACTGCAAGTCGCATAGAAGGTTTCCGACCAGTGCCGCTGTTGCAGATAGATTTGCACAGCCACAACCAATGACCTGGGCAACGCCTACCCTGAAGAGAGTAGTCACCTGCCGCCTGTAGCGAACGAGGTATCGAGCAAACCGTCCAAATTGGAGCGCGTCAGGACAAAATGAAATGCCACCAAGCCGTATCGGTTGAATCCGTTGCTTTGTAACCTATTGTCCAACAGCAAACCCTCCTTGGAAATAATTCGCTTAATTCATCGCCCGATTCAGCGCGGCAATCAGCGCAACGATTCGGCAGGCGCGTCAGGGCTTGGGGCAAAGCCCACAGTTGGATATGCGGCTGACCTTTGCAGGGTTGGCGCAAAATTTATTCACTCCCTGAGCGCAGTTCACGTTGCCGTTAATCTGCGAAGTTTGCAGCAGTGAACCGTTTGAGAAATTGCATAAATTAAAGCCTGGCAGGGCGGAAGCAATGCCTGGCGAATTGCCCGATGCCGGCGACGCATCGCCGATTCTAAGGCACAATCCCAGTTGAACGCTCATAGCCTCCTCCTCTGTAATTTTTCTCAAATCAATCAGCGTTTTTAGCTCTATCTGATTTGCGATATATCAATCGCGCGGTTGGAATCGAGCGACCCAAATGAATTGATCGTATTGACATTCATCCCGTCATTGCCATCATCCACCGCGCCTGTAACCGTGCATTCTGCGTGAGGTCCATTCTGGTGGAAAGTTTCGCGGAACCCTTGATTAGAACCAACCGGGTTTACATTAAAGACAAAGGTATCAACAACCGTGCCAATGGCATCGGCATTCCAAGCCAGGTTGATTGCCAGATTACTGACGGCTCCGACTTCCAGATTATTAAAGTTGTTGCCGGAGGTGCTGATGATGGTGTTTAGGGTGGCAGATGACAAATCCGCAGCCAAGACAAAATCGCTGTTTGCAATCGCGCCGCTGAGATTATGTCGGGTCGCATTGCCTGCCAGATTGCCGTCAAACACTTGGAGTAGCAATCGCGTCGTCCCGCTATTGCTATCATGTGTGACCGTGAGATTGACCCGTGGATAGGTCGTTCCATTGATTTCGATGTTCTGCAACACGGCAAATGCCGATTGTCCTTTTGCCTTGAAAATCTGCGCGGCATTGGGCGATTGCGCCTGTAAACCCGTGGTCAAACTTATCCAGGCGAAAACAATGAAAAACCCTTTAACCAGGAGTCGGGGGCAAAATTTATTCATTGAAATTTCTCCTTTATGCAAATTGGTAAATTGATAAAACAGAATCGAAGTCTCTACTCTCTTTCAGAGGTAATGGTGTGTCGTGCGCATCCTTCAGAAAGTCGCTTTCCGTAGGTGCACGTTTGAATCCGTACAACCATTGTGCCACCAGACGGGTTTGTGATGGGTTGCCGATTTAGTTGCTCAATTGAAGCGGGTTAGAGAAAAATCATTGGAGGCATGACGAATCGTCATCTGTAACCCATCAGGCTACACTTGTTGAAAAGCGGTTTTGCAGGCAAGGTTTGAATAAAAAAAGGTTGTTCAGTTTTTTCCTTGGCAAACCGGTCTGAATCATCCGGTCTGGTTGTAGCCTGTCAGGTTACATTGGAATCACTTTTTCACTGGCGAGTCATTTTGAGCATTACGGAGAATTTTGTGTAGGGTGACCCGATTAACGCCCAGTCGGTTTGCCGCTTCGGTCAGGTTGCCGTTTGCCTCGGCAATCGCTTGGTCAATCAACTGGTGTTTCTGCTCGGCAAATAATCGTTGCACCTCTTTACGTCTGCGCCGCAACTCTTCAAGAGTGGCGGGCAGTGTATGCAGGCATTGATACAGCGGGTCGCCTTCAAGGTTGATGCGTTGCGGTTTGACGTCGAGAATTTCTTTCGGCAAATCGCCCGGATAGATAGCCGGTTCTTTACTGAGCAACACCAGACGATGAATGAGGTTTTCCAATTCGCGCACATTGCCGGGCCAATCATAAGCGGCGAGCATTTCATAAACTTCGCGTGAGGCGGAGATTTCTCTTGCGTAGATGGTTGCAAATTTGTCGAAAAAATAATCCGCCAACATAGGAATATCACCGCGTCTTTCGCGCAGGGCGGGCAATTTGACGGGCACCACATTGAGGCGATAATACAACGCTTCCTGAAATTTTCTTTCTGCCATCATCGCCTTCAAATCCTTGCTGGTTGCAGCAATGATGCGAGTGTCCACATTCAATATCTCTTTGCCGCCCAACCTGCGAAATTCCTGAGATTGCAAAAACCGCAGCAATTTCGCCTGCAACGGATAAGCCAGTTCACTCACTTCATCAAGAAACAGCGTCCCCCCATCGGACTGTTCAATGTGCCCGATGTGACGCTCTGTAGCGCCGGTAAACGCGCCCTTTTCATGACCGAAGAGTTCCGATTCCAGCAACTCATCGGGAATTGCCGCGCAGTTGATGGCAATGAAGGCTTTTTCCCGGCGATTGCTCTGATAGTGCAGGGCGCGCGCCACCAGTTCCTTGCCGGTTCCCGATTCGCCTTCAATCAACACCGATGCCCGCGAGTCGGCAATGCGTTCGATGATTTCCAGCAAAGTGAGCATCGCCGGGTCTGCGCCGATGATTTCCCGCGACGCTTTACTGGCGTCTAAAAATACGCTGCTCTTTCGGTGAAAGGCTTCCGGCAACAATCGGCACTGTTCCAGGTAAAAGAGCGCCAATCGCGTCACGCTTTCCAAAACCTGCAAATCCTGCTCGTCAAAGGCGCAGGGGCGCGAATTGTTTTCCAGATAAATCGCCCCCACGGTTCTCGTCAGATGCTTTAACGGAGCCGCCACCACCGATTTAATGCCGAATCGGATGATGCTGGCTTCCGCCGAATAATGGCGGTCTTGCGAAGCATCATCAATCAACAGTGAAGACTGACATTGAAAGATTTCTCTGAGCAGCGTGCGGCTGAAATGATATTCGCCGACCGAAAGATTCATGGTCGAGTAATTGCGCGCTGCAATAATGTCGGCTTCGGTGGATTCGGGGACATAAAAAAGCAGGAAGCCGCGCTCTGCCTGCGTCGCATCGATTAACGCATCGAGCAACTGCGCGCAAAAGGCGTTCAAGGAGACGGCGCGCGGCTCAAACAGGGTCTCTAAAATTTTTGCGATGCGGCGGTCAGCAAGTCCCAGCGACAGGTCGTCGCTTGCCTGCATCAGCTTTTTCAAATAATCGTCGCGACCGATTTCGGCGAGCGCCTTCAAGCGATTTTGCAAGGCTCTCAATTGATTGATGATTTGTTGAAAGCGGCGGTCTGCGGTGTCTCCCTGAATCAGTTTGATGGATTCGAGCAGTTCCTGGATTTGCAAATCACCAAGTCGGTGCTCGGTTTCAAGCAACCGGGCAAAATTATCTGCCAGATTTTTAATCAAGCCCACTTTATTCATGATTCGTTTTTTAGCACCTCGTCACTCTAACGTATATCCCCAAAGTTTTCTGTGGCGCGTATAAACGCGAACCGATTTATCGTGTCCACCGGAGACGATATGTTTGCCATCGGGAGAAAAGGCGACGGCTCGAATCGGAGCCGCAGGCGCACCAATGCGCCTCTCAAGGCTACGGCTGCCGACATTCCAGAGCGCGATGGTTTTATCATCGCTTGCCGAAACAATCTCTTTTCCGTCAGGGGAAAAATCTACGGATTTGACGCGCGCCGCGTGGCGACCCAATACCGCCAGGCGTTTGAGCGGGGTGACGCTCCATAATTCGACTTTGCCGAAATCATCGCCGCTTGCCAGAAATTTTCCATCCGGCGAAAAACTCAGACTGATGAAGGGCGTTTCAGGCGCTTGAATATGCTCAATCACTTGCCAATTGGCGGTGTCGAGCAATCCCAAATTGCCATTGATTACCCCGCTACATGCCAGCAAGCGACCATCTTTGGAAAAATCCAAGCCGTAGAGTTGCGACGGTTGAGCCAACCACTGATTGTCGGTATCGTGGTTGAACTTTTCATCGAAGGCGCATCGCAATTGCCCATCTTGAATATCGAACACTCCATGCGAACTTGCCAACCAGCGTCCGTCGGCAGAGACCGCAAAACCGTTGCTGCCGCTCATGGGGACTGGCGAAGCAAAAGTGCGCGTGACCGCGCCTTGCTTGATATCCCATAAAAAACACGGTTCTTGAAAACCACAGGAGATCACCTGTTGGTTATCCGGTAAAAAAGCGACGCCGTTGATTTTGCTTTGATAGCCCATCAATACGGCATCTTTTTGCCCGGTCTCGGCGTTCCAGATAATGATTGAGCTGTCTTCACCTGTAGACGCGATGCGTTCGCCATCCGGTGAATAAGCGACACTGTAAATCGTGGCGCTGTGTTCATTGAGATTGGCGATGCGTTGGCGTTCAGCGACATCCCAAACCACGATGGCGCCATCGCCATGAGTTGACACCAGAAAGCGTCCATCGGGGGAAAATGTCACACTCCACACCAGCGAATCATATTCGAGGGTGGCGATTTTCGTTTGTCTGAGAGCATCCCATAAAACCACATTCTCGGAAGCGCTGGCAGCGAGTTTGCTATCCGGGGAAAATGCCACCGAACGTCCGTTGTCTTTGTGGGCGACAAAGGTGTTGAACGCCTTCCCCTGCTCTATATCGGCAAACTGCACCTGCCCCTCTCCATCAATGATGATTCTCAGCTTGCCATCAGGAGAAATGGCAGCCACTCCCTGGCGCAATCCGGCGATTTGCCGGGTTGTAGTTTTGCCGGTTGAGGCATCCACAAAAATCAGTTTGCCATTCTCAGTTGTCAGATTGAATCTGCTGCTATGGGGTAAGAATGCCGGGGTTCCACTCAAACCGGCGGCGATTTCACCGACCTTTTCAAAATCACCCACTTTCCAGGAGATGATTTCATTGCCAGCAGAAACTAAATATCTGCCATCGGATGAAAACGCCAGACTATGGACGCCTCCCGTGTGCCCGCTTAACACGAACGCCCGGTTCAAGCTTTTGGTATCCCGCACCACAACGCGGTTATCAAGGCTTGCGGTGGCAATCCATTTTCCATCACTTGAAAAAGCCACCGCCGTGATGAAGCTTTGATGGTCTGCAAAAGCAGCAAGCCGCTGACGTTTGGCAAAATCCCAGACGATGACCTGCTGGTCTTCGCTGCACGATACCAGCCACCTGCCATCCGGCGAAAATGTCGCTTGTCGCACCGCCGCCGTGTGCCCGTCGGCGAGGCGTCGGCTCTGCCAGTCTTCACTGATGGAAAACATCGCTGCCACGAAAACGGCTGTGGTAGCCATTATCAAGACAACCAGGCTTAATTGCATCACCCCGCGCCAGAGACTTTTGCTGAGCAATTCATTCATCCGTCCGCCGGTGGTTTGTTCGGCGTAGCGGCGAATGAAAAGCAGATTGCGCAGCGGAATGCGGGTGCTTTTATCGACCGTGTAGCTTGCCAGGTATTGTCGAAGCAGGCGATTGGCGCGCTGTGTGGCGTCCATAACTTTGCCGGTCACCTGATTGATCTTTTCAATCAGATACTCATGCATCAGTTCATAACGCCAGGGAACATCGTCTTGCAATTCACGAATCAATCGGGACTCGGCAAATAGATTTAACAACTGCCTCACGGTCTCTTTGCTGCGTTGCAGGCGATGGCTAATTTCATCAAGCGTGAGCGTCAGCCGGGTATTCTCATCAGAGATTAAACACCTGAGCAATAATTGCGCGGCTTCTTTATCACCCGAGGCTTGAATCACATCTTCGAGAAAGCTGTAAACCAGGGTCTCTTTGCCGCCCACCTGCCGGTAAGCGCCGAGCGAAAAAATCCGTTTGGTTTGCAATTGCTCGCCGACGATTTGCAACTCCGACGGCAACACCGCGCCGGCATCAGTTAAATCGTGCGCCACCTGTTTGATCAGGCTTTTTTCAAAAGGCAGATTGGCGATTGCCGCGCTGCGTTCGATAACCGTTGCCGCCTGCTCTTCATTGAAGGTTCGCAGGTGATAGAGTTTGGCGCTCAGTAGCGGCTCAGCAATAAACCGGGCAAATTCCGCATTGATGAAGTAGAGAAAATCCGAACGCATCGAAATCAGAACTTTGACCGGCAACCGCTTGCGGTTATGACATTCGCTGATGAAGCGAATAAACGGTTCACGTTCTTCGGGAGTTTTGAAATTGACGAAAAACTCTTCAAACTGATCGCAGATTAAAATCAAACAACCATTCATTTCACGGGCAACCCGCTGGACATAATCGGTGGGCGTTTCACTGTCGCCAATTGCCAGACGACTGCGTTTTTTACATTCATCGAGAATTGCCGCAAGTGGCTCTTTATAAGCGCGCGAATAAATCGGCACATAGCCGGTGTCCCAGAGTTTGCGTACGACTCCGGCTTGCAGCAAAGAAGTTTTGCCGCAACCCGATTCGCCAAACAACACGCCGAAGCGAAAATCCCGGTGCGCGACCATCTCAAACAGCGCCAGAGTTTCGATTTCGCGTCCGTAAAATCGCTGACTGTCGGCTTCCTGAAATGGCAACAGTCCGCGAAAGGCTGCGCCTTTTGGCAAAGCGGTAAATCGAGTTCGCGCTTTTTCACGGGCGATAAAATAAATCGCAAAACAGCCAAGCGAAATCAACAACAGCGCAGCTTGCGTGAACCTTGAATAACTTTGCGGACGCGCCAGCAACATCAGGCACAGAAAGAGCAACGCCGTGATCACTCCCGAAGCTAAAAAAATTTTTCGATAGCGCCGCGAAAAATTTTGCAGGTTAGTTAATTTTTTAGCGGCGACCTGCGCATCGCTTTCGTTGGTTGCTGCCGGGAGTTGAAAACCGTGAGCATGGTTGTCTTGCAGCAGGTCAGCTTGAACCTGTTGCAAGTCATCAATCATCCGGGCGATTGCCGGATAACGGTCATCGGCTTTTTTCTCCAAGGCTCGGCGAATAATCGCTTCGAGTTGCAGCGGAATCGTCTTTTGCAAACTTGAAAGTGGCGGCGGGTCTTGTTGCAAAACCGCTTTGAGGACACCGGCAAAATTTGCGCCCTCGAAAGGTTTCCGACCCGAAAGCATTTCATAAAGCACAACCCCGAAACTGAAAATATCGCTTCGCGCATCAAGGGGTTTCCCTTGCGCCTGTTCGGGCGACATATAATTAGCGGTTCCCGCAAGCATTCGGATTTCCGTTTCGCCTTCAGGTGAATTGGTGAACCGGGCATCAGCGGTTGCCGCCTGCATTTCAAAAAGTCCTGCCAACCCGAAATCGAGAATTTTAACCAACCCGTCACTACGCAGCATGACATTATCGGGTTTGAGGTCACGATGAACGATGCCGGCGGCGTGTGCCGCTGACAGCGCCCGACCGATCTGTCGCGCTACATCAAGCGTCCGGGTCAGGGATAACTGTCCCGCATCCATCACGGTTCTGAGCGTTTGCCCTTCGATCAACTCGGCGGCAATAAAGAGATTTTCCTGTTCTTGCCCGATGTCATAAATCGTCAGGATGTTGGGATGCGAAAGCGCAGAAGCGGTGCGGGCTTCCTGCTGGAATTGATGCAGGCGAAATTCATCATGAATAAATTCGGCGCGAAAAATTTTGAGCGCGACTTTGCGCAGCAAACGTGTGTCTTCGGCAAGGTAGACCTCGCCCATACTGCCCACACCCAATTGTGAGGTAATGCGATAGTGGGAGATCACCCGTCCAATCATGGTTTACTTCCCTGCGCGCAAAGGTGCCGCAACTTTAATCCCACTCACCCGATTTTTCAATCACCCGACAACCGATTGCCGATTTTGTAAAAATGTTTTTTGCAAGGTAAGATGTTACTTAATTAATAAGCGGTTTCGTTTCATCTACCGCTGCTCTATTTTAGTCTATCTGAGGTGTTCCGACATGATTGAAAGTTTACTTGCTCGCCAGGTTGAAAAGCGCCCTGCTCAGGTGCAATTTACCGGCAGAATTCTTTTTTTAACCGAAGACGCCAGTTTGATGCGCCGCCAACTCGAAGGCGAAAATCTCGAAGTAAAAAATTCATATCCCTTGCGCAATGATATTTCTACGGATGAAATCACCCCCGCTTATATCTGTTATCACTTCGACGAACAGCTTGGCGAATTCGTCTATCTGGGACTCAAATGCGGCGATGAATTTCCCATCAAACGCAACGATGTAAAAAACGGCGGCTTTGTGGTCGCGGTGTCCGGCAAACGGCGCGGCAAAGGCTCAAGCCGCGAACAGTCACCATACGCCGAAATTGCCGCAGGCATTCGCCTGGTGGTTGCCGAAAATATCGAGCGCATCTACAAACAGAACTGCCAGAATTTAGGCTTGCTCACCTCAACCGATTTCTCACTGCTGGAACGGGTCGCGGCGGGCGAAGAAATTCCGCTTGAAGCCTTCACCGTAGGCGAAGATGAAATCACCCGCCAAATCATCGAATACGGCGGTCTCTTCCCATTCAACATCGCCAGGCTGCAAGGCAAAGCCACAGTGCCGCAAATCACCACTGCAAGCCGTCCGATGACGCTTGCCGAAAAAATCTTTGCGCGCCATTTCGTCACCGACCTCTCGAAAAATCAAATCGGGGTTGCCGCCGTCAAACCCGGCGACGCGGGGTTCGTCCGTACCGACATTCGCTTCAGCCATGAATACGTCACCCCGATGGCGGCGATTTTTTATGAACAACTGGTTGGCGAAGAACCGGTGAACGACCCGTCTTCGATTTACTTTTTCCGCGATCACCTGACCTTTCTCGATGACGTGATGCCGCCTGAACGCCGCGCGATGGGCTTGCTGGATTTGGCTTTTATGCTGGCGAAAAAGCAGAACGAGTTTGCCGAAAAACAGGGCATCAGGCTTCATGGCGAACTCAAAGACCGCAAAGGGTCGGAAGCCATTTGCCACAGTCTGATTTTGCAAAACTACGCCTTGCCGGGACAGATTATCATCGGCAGTGATTCGCATACGCCGCACGCGGGCGCGGTCGGATGCGTAGCGTTTGGTGTCGGCACCACAGACATTTTCAATTCGTGGATTACCAAAGATGTGCGCGTGCGCGTGCCCGAACAGGTGCGCATTCGCGTAAGCGGCAAAAAACCCGACAACGTCACCGCCAAAGATTTCATGCTGGCGATTCTCAAAACCAGTTTCGTGCGCAACGGCGAGGCGATTGGCAAAATCATCGAATACTGCGGTGAAGCGGTTGAAGATTTGAATATCGATGAACGCGCTACGATGACCAACATGGCAGCCGAAGTCGGCGCGTTCACGGGACTGGTCGCACCCGATGCCAAGACCGTTGAATTTTTAGTGGCAAGAGGAATCCCGCGAGCGGAGGCAGAGCGTAGGTGCGAAGGCATGCAAAGCGACGCCGATGCCGAATACGCTTTAACGATTGATATTGACGCGAGCGCCTTGCGTCCGATGATTGCGACACCGGGCGACCCCGGCAATGGCCGGTTCGTTGATGAACTCAAGGAAGAGGTCAAAGTTGATATAGCTTACGGCGGGTCGTGCACCGCCGGAAAAATCGAAGACATGGATATGTACGCGCGTGTCTTCAAAGAAGCCCTCGCGCAAGGCAAGCGCGTGCATCCCGAAACCGAGTGCTTCATTCAATTCGGTTCACAGGAGGTGCGCGAACATTGCAAAGCGCGCGGCTATCTGGAAATTTTTGCAGCCGTCGGCGCGACGGTGATCGAACCGAGTTGCGGCGCTTGTATCAATGCGGGACCGGGCGTCAGTCGCGCGAAAGAGCAGGTGGTTATCAGCGCCCAGAATCGCAACTTTCCCGGTCGCAGCGGTCCAGGGCAGATGTACCTGGCTTCGCCCTTGACGGTCGCCGCTTCGGCGATTGCCGGTCATATTGTCGAATACACGCCGGTTGCAACAGCGGGCGCGAAATAAAATCGCTGACCATAATGTTTGCTGTATGAAAATGAAAGCAAGCGGCGAAGCGCTCGAAGTTTTTTTTCGATAATGAATGAGGTGTGTTATGTCGAGGGATTTATTGGATAGATTGACTGAAGAAGCCAATGCGCTCACCGCGCAAGAACAGCAGATTTTGGCAGAAAGGTTGTTGAAAAAAGTTGCCGCCGATACACCTGAGAAAGCTACAGCTACCAACTCCCCTGCCATATCTCAACGCCGAAAGAATCCGCACAATTGGATAAAAGAACACTTTGACGAATACCAAGGTCAATGGGTGGCGCTTGATGGTGACCGCTTGCTCGCGCACGGCGAAAACGCCCGCGAAGTCCTGGAAGCCGCTATGCAGATAAGCAGCGGAAAATATCCGTTTTTAACCAAAGTGGATGCCAAACAAGGAACCAAATGGCTCGACATCCCCGACGAAGTGCGCTACCGACAGCGCGAATACCAATGGTTGAAAGCCCATCGTCATGAATACCCCGGCGAGCATCTGGCGCTGGAAGGCGACAAGTTAATCGCGCATGGCAAAGAAGGTCGTCACGTATTGGAAGAGGCAAAACGATTAGGAGCAAAACATCCGTTGATGGTCTATGTCGAGTCACCCGACGAATTGCCATTTGGAGGATGGTAACGATGGCGATTGCCCTGACGTTTGAGGTGGTGCGGCTTTATAATTCAGGTGAAGTCGGCATTACTGTACCTGTCAGTTTACAACTGGGTTCGCATATTGCAGAGGTGGACGCCAAACTTGATACGGGTTCAACCTACTGTATCTTTCAACGCTATCACGGAGAAGCCTTGAATCTTGATATTGAAAGCGGGTATCAGCAACAGATATATACCGTCAACAGTTCTTTTGCAGTTTATGGACACTACCTGACCTTATCGGTATTTGGTTTTGATTTTGATGGAATGATCTATTTCGCCAAAGATGACGATTTCAAACGCGATGTACTGGGGCGACATGGATTTCTTGACCGTGTGCAAATCGGGGTTCGCGATTATCAGGGCGAACTCTATTTAAGTCGCAACGATTCATAAAAACGGAGTGATGACATGGCATTTCAACCACAATTGGAAACCACCAAACAACTCGACCGCGAGACCATGCTCAAGATTTATCGCATTATGCTCACGGCGCGGCGCATTGATGACAAAGAGATTCAACTCAAACGTCAAAACCGCATCTTCTTTCAACTGTCGGGCGCGGGACACGAAGCCGTACTGGTTGCCGCAGGGCTGGCGCTCAAACCCGGCTACGACTGGTTCTATCCGTACTATCGCGACCGCGCCCTGTGTTTAACGCTTGGCGTGACGCCGCGCGATATGTTCATGCAGGCGACCGGCGCTGCCGCAGACATCGCTTCGGGCGGACGTCAGATGCCCAATCACTGGGCAAGCGCCAAACTCAATATCGTTTCGCAATCGTCGTGTACCGGCACGCAATTTCTGCAAGCCGTGGGCTGCGCCGAAGCCAACCACCGCGCCAAACTGCTGAACCAGCCTGAACTGGTCACCAGTTTCCAAGCCGACGCCGTCACCTATGTTTCATCGGGCGACGGGACGACCAGCGAAGGCGAATTTTTTGAATCCCTGAACACTGCCTGCAATCTGAAATTGCCGATGCTCTATTTAATCGAAGACAACGGCTATGCGATTTCGGTTCCCGTTGAAGTGCAAACCGCAGGCGGCAACATCGCCAAACTGGTGAGCAGTTTTCCCAACCTCTACATCGAAGAGGTTGACGGTTGCGACCCCGTAGCAAGTTACACAACCTTGCAACGCGCCGTCGCTTACTGTCGCGAAGGCAAAGGACCTGCACTGGTTCACGCCAGCGTCGTGCGTCCCTATTCGCATTCGCTCTCTGATGATGAGGTTTTATACAGACCCGAAAGCGAACGTCAGGCGGAAGCCGAACGCGACCCCATCAAAACTTTCCCGGCGCGACTCGTTGCCGAGGGCTTCGCTACCGAAGAAGACATTGCGCGCATCGTCGCCGCAGTTGATGATGAAGTGAATGCCGCAGCCGATGAAGCGGTTGCTGCCGCAAAGCCGACGATTGATTCCATCTATCTGCATGTCTATTCGGAAACCGTTGACCCGACCTCGAAGGCTTTCGATACCGAAGACCAGAACGCCAACCAGGGCACGCCGACCACCATGATTGATTTAATCAATGCCTGTCTGCACGACGAGATGGAACGCGACCCTCGCATCGTGGTGTTTGGCGAAGACGTTGCCGATTGCAGCCGCGAACAATACCTGGAACAGGTCAAAGGCAAAGGTGGCGTCTTCAAAGCCACGGCAAATTTGCAACGCCGCTTCGGTGGCGCGCGGGTTTTCAATTCGCCGCTTGCCGAAGCCAACATCGTCGGTCGCGCCATCGGCATGGCGACGCGCGGCTTGAAGCCGGTTGCCGAAATTCAATTTTTCGATTACATCTGGCCCGCCATGATGCAACTGCGCGATGAAATGGCAACCATGCGCTGGCGCTCGAATGGCACCTTTAAATGCCCTGCGGTGGTGCGCGTGGCAATCGGCGGATACTTGACCGGTGGCGCGATTTATCACAGCCAATCGGGCGAAGTGTTATTCACCCACACGCCCGGTATTCGCGTGGTGATGCCCTCGAACGCGACCGATGCAATCGGGCTACTGAGAACCGCGCTTCGCGCCGATGACCCGGTGATGTTTTTAGAACATAAGCATCTCTATCGTCAGACGCATAACAAAGGCGCATATCCGGGCAAGGAATTTATGATTCCGTTCGGCAAAGCCCAAGTCGCGCGCGAAGGCACGGACGTGACGATTATCACTTACGGAGCGACGGTCTTTCGCTCGATGGTCGCAGCGAAAAAAGTCGAAGAAGAACAAGGCATCAACGTCGAAGTCATAGACCTGCGCTCGCTCAGTCCTTACGACTGGAATGCGATTGCCGAGTCGGTGAAAAAGACCAGCAAGGCAATCGTGGTTCATGAAGACATGAAGAGTTGGGGATACGGCGCGGAGATTGCCGCGCGCATCGCCGATGAACTATTTGATTATCTTGACGCGCCGGTGCGCCGGGTCGCCGCGACTGATACGTTTGTGGCTTATTGCCCTGAACTCGAAGATGAAATCCTGCCGCAGGTGGACGACATCGCCGCGAGCATTATCGAACTTGCGAGGTATTAGGAAAACGATGAAGTATGAACGATGAACGATGAACTGAAAGAACATCATCTGGATTTGGAAAAACGTGATTTGCGTAAACGTACAAAATCCTTTGCGCTTCGCATTGTTCGATTATATTCATCTCTTCCTAAAACTACTGAGGCACAAGTGTTGGGAAAGCAAATTTTGCGAAGCGGGACATCGGTTGGCGCACACTATCATGAAGCAAGGCGTGCTCGTTCAGCAGCAGAATTCATCAGTAAAATTGAAGGTGGACTTCAGGAATTGGAAGAGACAGTCTACTGGATGGAACTTTTAGTCGAAGCCGAGATAGTTAAAGAAATTCGCTTGAATAATTTATTAAAAGAGGCAGAAGAATTGACTTCTATATTCGTCGCCTCAGTAAAAAAGGTGAAAAAATCACGGTGATTTTTAACCGTTCATCGTTCATCGTTCATACTTCATCGTGGCTTTGTTGCATAAAGCAGGGAGACGATAGTGCTGGTATTCTTGATTTGTGAAGAAAAAAAACACCAAACGCACTTATCGCCTCCGCAACTGGAAACAATATAACGCGGCTCTCGTGCGACGCGG